>CAXSHC010000265.1:0-4520 GCA_964236745.1 uncultured Acetobacteraceae bacterium | reverse complement strand
GGGGCGGCTTCCTTTGCTGCCTGCTTCAGCTCCGCGTTCTGCTTGCGCAGCCGCGCCACCGCGCGCTCCAGCCTCACCACCTGCGCCTCGAGCTCGGCCTTGTTCAGCCGCGGTGCGGCCGGCGCCGCCGGCTTGCGCGCGGATCGTGCGGCACCGGCCTTGGCCTTGGCCGGCACGCGGTTCTTCGATCCGGGCGGCCGGCCGAGGCGCTTCTTGGGTTCTGCCTCTGCGGTACGCCTGGAAGAAGAGCGGGTCGGTGTTGTCGTGCGAGCCATGCTGGACGTCCTTTAATTGGGTCGGGCGGTGATGTCGGAAACGCTGTGCTTCCATGATCTGATGCGCGGCAGAACGCCGGTTTGCAAGTCACCGCGATCGTATTCGCGTTCAACGGTCCCGGTCGACCGGCCGGAACCATGAACAGCGCGCCGGAGATCGTCCCGACAAAACCGGTTGAACTGGCCTGGGCATACCGGCGGAAGCTGGTTTGAAAACATCGTGCCCGCAGGTCAAGTAACTGGTGTGGAGCGAACAGATTTGTAGAGACGCTCGCAATTGTCGAGCCACATATCCCGCGTAAACAGTTCGATGACTCGCTTGTGTGGCACGTCGCGGCGAATGGCCAGGGCCTGGGGAATTGCTGCGGCAAGGGCTTGCGCGTCGTTGGCCGGAGCAAAGACGCCCGCTTCGGCAATGACCTCGCGGGCCGCGCCGCGATCCAGACTGGCAACAGGCAGGCCGCACGCCATTGCCTCGATCGCCACCAGCCCGAACGGCTCGTCCCAGCAGGGCGTGAACAAGAACACCGACGCCCGTCCCATTTCCGAGGCGAGAACAGCCGCGCAAACGTGGCCGCCATAGCGGACCTGGCCGCCCAGTTCGGGCCTGACCAGCGCGTTCCAGTAGGCGGGATCCTCCACGGCGCCGAACACGGTCAGCGGGATGCCGGCTTGTCGTGCCGCCCGCGCGGCCAGGTGCGTACCCTTGTTGGCGGTGATCCGGCCGCACCACACGGCACTCCCGTCGCCTGAAGCCTGGAACGGCCAGGCGGAGGGATCGATGCCGTTGTGCAGGACCGATGCTTCAGCCGGCGCGCCGTTCGGCCACCAGGCATGCAGCTGACCGGCCGACGTCACCGTGATGCGATGGGTGGGACAGGCAGCATCCTTGACGAACCAGTGCAGCGCGTCGAAGGGCGGCACGTGCAGGGAGGTGACGGTGGGCGGGCCGCCGGCGCACGCGCGCTGCAGCGGGAAGCGGTGCAGACTATTGTTATGCACGACATCGAATCCGCCGGCGGCGATGCGGTCGCAGGCGGCGGCGTAGCCGGCATCGACGTGCTCGATCAGCTTCCTGCTGTTCTGGTGTTCGGCGTGGGGGAAGGTGCGCTCGTAGTGCTGCTGCAGCACCGGGTCGATCCGGAACCGGTTGTCGCTGTCGCCGGACGCGAACAGCACCACCTCGTGGCCGCGTGCGGTGAGACCGGCGGCGAGGTGCCAGCTATGCGCCTCCATGCCGCCCATGAAGGGCTCGGCGATCGGTTGCCGCGCGTGCGCCAGCAGGGCAATCCTCACGCCGCGGTCGACGCCACGGGCGTCGCCCGATGCTCGGGGATGCGGTCCTCCAGGATGCGGATCACGCGGGTGGTGTTGGCGTAGGGCTGGTGGTCCTGCTGGCCGGTCAGGGCCAGGTCGTCCGCATCCGGACGGCGCAGGATGCGGATCGGTCGGCCGGGAGTGTCGTCGATCAGCCCCATGAGGCGGAAAGCGTGCAGCCAGTGTCCCATGGTGCGATAACCCCACTTCAGCTCGAACAGCTGGGCGTTGCGCACCACGCTGTCGAGGTGATGCACCGGCGGCATGTGATGCCGGTGATACTGGTGATAGGCGAGGCCCCCCTTCATCCATGCGATCGGGATGTTCTGCCGGCCGAGCGCCTTGCCGAAGTCGGTGTCCTCGCCGCCATAGCCGCGGTAGCGCTCGTCGAAGCCGCCGGCTGCCAGGAACGTGTCGCGGCGCATCGCGAAGTTGAGCGACCAGAAGCAGCGGTAGTCGTTGCACAGCTCGACGCCCACGGGCGGCGGCCCGCGCCGGTCGGAATGCCTCACCGCCACGGCGGGGAAATCCTCGCAGCGCCAGCCGGCCGCAGCGCCGCCGCCAGGGAGATACAGCACTTCGCCCATCAGCAGCCCGTCCAGCCCGGAAAGCTCTCGCGCATAGTCGGCGACCAGAGCAGGCGCTGGAATGCAGTCCATGTCGAGGAAAACCAGAGCCTCGCCCGTGGCGGCGCGTGCCGCGGCGTTTCGTGCCGCTGCCAGCCCCAGCTGTTCGCCCGCCATCATGATCTGGCGTATGGGAAAGGCGGCTGCCGGAAGCTTGTAGGGTTGATCCTGCATCACCGTCACGATCAGCTCGAGCGGCGGCTGGACTTGGCGATCCAGCCCCAGCACCACGTTGTGCAGATGGTCCGGCCGTCCCCGGGCCAGGGTCGCAACCGATACGCTGGACATTCGTCGTCAGGCTCCCGAGGGCAAGGAAGGCGGAAAGGGTTTCGACCAAAGGTCGGCGGCGAGGCGCTCCAGCCAGTCGGCCGCCGTTTTCGCAGGCGCGTCGTCGATCATCTGGCGCTGTGCCGCGGGCTGGTGGCTGGCCAGGGTTTCGGCGAAGGTCTGACGCCAGGCCTCTGCGGAGGATGGCAGATGCGGCCGGACGCAGGCCACCCCGGCTGCGGCCAGCGCCTCGGCCTTGCGATGCTGCTCGTCGAAGTAGCGCCATTCGGGCACGGCGAGCCAGGGCTTGGCCGCGGCCAGGATCTGCTGGCAGGTGGTGTTGCCGGTGGAAGCGATCACCATGTCGGCCGCGGCGACATACGAGGCGGCGTCGCCCACCCAGCCGCGATGCTCGACGTTGGCAGGCTCGGTGGCGTGCCAGTCCTGCGTCACCGGACCAATGGTGATCCATCGCGCCGCTGGACGGCTGCGGGCGCCAACGCCCAGCGCCGCCTGGTTGCAGCCGTTCCCGCCACCGCCAGCCATCACCAGGATCATTTCCTGGTGGGGCATGATGCCGAGCTGTCGCCGTGCCGCGTCCCGCTCGACCGGCTGGCGCTCGACCCCGAGGCCGCCCGCGAAGCAGGTGCGCGCGCGCATGGACGGGCTCCAGTCCGGCTGGGCGAGTGCCGCATGGAAGGGAGCGAGTAGTCCCACGGCCCCGTCATAGGCGGCCTGGTGACCGGGATCGGACCGGTTGCCGTGTTGGAGCACCGTGACCTGAGGCACGCTGCAGATGCGAGCGAGCTGCGCGATCTCGGCCGACACGTCGCAGATCATCAGCGCCGGGTTCGCCACGTCGAACCATCCGGCGATCACGGCCATCGCCCGGCGGATCGACGGCCATCCGAGTGGCGCGCAATGCAGCGTCGACGGGGTGGGCAGGTGATCCATGCTCGTGGTCTCGTCGCCGCGCGGCTCGAACAGGGACGGGATCACGACGATCTCCACCCGTGCCGGCATTGGCGGGAAGATATCGTTCCGAGAACAGAACATAACTAGCGGACGGTCGGCCGGCAGCGCGTGGGCGATCGCGGCGCAGCGCTCGGCGTGACCACGGCCTTGATGATGGACGAAGTAGCCGAACGGCTGTGTCACGCCGCGGTCCGTTGCGCAAAGGGCTTGTGCGCCAGGCTCATCGATTGGTCTGGCCGGGCACCGGGCTGTCGATCGGCTTCAACGGCAGCCACGGCCTTGCCGGATCTGCCGGCGCGCAGGGAAGCGTAGACTGAAACAGACCGCTCCGCGTAGGCGGACCAGCTGTAGCGTTGCACGTTCTGCAAGGCAGCCTTCGACAAGCGGCGGTGCAAGCTGGGCTCGGACACGACGGCAAGACAAGCGTCACCGATGGCCGCTTCGTCGTGCGGGTCGACCAGCAACGCATGACCGATGTTGCTGGCGATCTCCGCCGGCCCGCCGTTGCGGGTCGTGACCACCGGCACTCCGGCAGAAGCGGCCTCGATCAGCGTCAAGCCGAACGGTTCGTGCAGTGCCGGGTTCACGAACACCCCACCTCGGGCTGCCTGCCGATACAAGGACGCCACGTCGGCGACGGTATGGCGAGGCGGAAGCGCCGCACGCCCCTGCAGCGACCTGTTTGAGCAAAGTCGCGACAGCTCGTGAACCACCTCCCGTTCCTCTGGTGACGAGCGGTCCCCGTGCTGGCCAGCAAGGATCACGAGGTTGGCGCGCTCGGCCAGCAAAGGCGTCGTCACGAAGGCTCGTGCCAGCGCCGCAAGGTTCTTCTTGATTACCGGCCGGGCGACCGCCAGCACGATGGGCTTGTCCGGATCGGATAGCCAGTCAGCGAGCTTGACGAGCGGCGACGTGTGCAGACAGGCGGCCGCATGGCGCGGCACTCCGGGCGGGATACAGCGGATGCGAGCCTTCGAAGCGGCCGGGCCGTAAGCCTGGACCTGTTGATCGGCCTCGTCGCGCGTCGACACGATGATCGCATCCGCATGATCAATTGCTT
>CAXSHC010000264.1:0-4535 GCA_964236745.1 uncultured Acetobacteraceae bacterium | reverse complement strand
CTTGTTGGTGGCGTCCGCCGGCGTCAGCTCCGGCTCCTCCTCCATCACCCGCTCGACGTTCTCGACCACCACGATGGCGTCGTCGACCACGATGCCGATCGCCAGCACCATGGCCAGAAGCGACACCGTGTTGGCCGATATGCCCAGCGCGGTCATGCCGGCGAAGGCGCCGATCAGGCTGACCGGGATGGCGATGGTGGGGATGATGGTCGCGCGCAGGCTGCCCAGGAACAGGAACACCACGATCACCACCAGCACGAAGGCTTCCAGGATGGTCTTGATCACCTCGTGCACGGTGTCGCGCACGAAGTCGGTGCTGTCATAGGTGATGTTGTAGGTGAGCCCGGCCGGGAAGCGGTGCGACAGCCGCGTCACCAGGTTCTTGATCGCGCTGGCGGTGTTGAGCGCGTTGGCGCCCGGCGACAGGTAGATCGCCAGCGCCACCGACGGCTTGCTGTCGAAGCGGGATTCGGAATCCAGCGTCTGCGCGCCGAGCTCGACCCGCGCCACGTCGCGCACGCGAAGCACCGAGCCGTCCGGCTGGGCGCGTATCACGATCGCGCCGAACTGCTCGGGCGTCACCAGCCGCCCCTGCGTCTGCACGTTGAACTGGTACTGCTGGTCGGGTCCGGTCGGACGGGCGCCGATGCGGCCCACCGCCGCCACCGTGTTCTGCTGCGCGATCGCGTTGGTGATGTCGGCAGGCGACAGGCCGAGGTTGGTCAGGCGGTTGGTGTCGAACCAGATGCGCATCGAGTAGCGCTGCCGCGACAGCAGCGAGGCCTGGCCGACGCCGGGCGTGCGCGACACGTTGTCGATCACGTTGATGGTCATGTAGTTGGCGATGAACAGCGGGTCGAACTTGCCGCTCGGGCTGTAGAAGTTGATGAACATCAGGATGGCCGACGAGCGCTTCTGCACCGTCAGCCCTTCCGCCTGCACGGTCGCCGGCAGCTCGGCGTTGGCGGTCTGCACCCGGTTCAGAACGTTGACGGTGTTGACGTCGGGATTGGTGCCGAGCTCGAAGCTGACGGTCAGGCCGTAGGAACCGTCATTGCCGCTGGCCGAGCGCATGTAGATCATCTTGTCGACGCCGACGACCTGCGCCTCGATCGGCTGCGCCACCGACTGCTCGACCACCGATGCCGACGCGCCCGGGAAGGTCGCCGTCACCTGCACCTGCGGTGGCACCACGTCGGGGAACTGCGCCACTGGAATGCGTGTCAGGCCGACGATGCCGGCAAGCGTGATGACGATCGCGATCACGATCGCCAGCCGCGGCCGGTCGATGAAGACGCCGGAGATCATGGCGTTGCGTTCCTAGTGATGGCTCGGGCCGGGTGGTGGTTCGGGTCTAGTGGTGGTTGGGGCTGGCGCTGCCGGCAGGCTGGGACGGGCTGCCTTGGCTCGCCGCCGCCTGGTCCTTGGATGCCTGGCTGCCGCCTGAACCCGTCCCGGCGGCTCCGCCGCTTTGGCTCGTTCCGGCGGCTCCGCCGCCCTGGCCCGTTCCGGCGGCTCCGCCGCCCTGGCCCGCGTTGCGGCCGCTTCCGGGCGCCCCGGTGTTGGCCGGGCCGCCGGTCGCGGAGCCGCCGGACACGGCGTTGCTGCGGGTCCCGGACTGCTGGGCCTGGGCCGCGTCGGGGTCGGGCACCACCGGCTGCGGCGTGGTGGGCGACACGGTGCCCCCGTCGTGCACCTTCTGCAGCCCGTCGACGATCACCCCCTGGCCGTCGGCAAGGCCGGACAACACCACCGAGTTCGTGCCGACGATCTCGCCCAGCTTCACGTTGATCCGCTTGGCGTGGTGCTGCGGGTCCACCGTGAACACGTAGTCGCCCTGCTGGTCGGACAGCACGGCGGCGCGCGGGATCACCAGGTGCTCGATCGGATGCGGGTCCTGCACCGTCACCGTGACGAACTCGCCGTCCACCAGCTCGCGGCTGGTGAGCCCGTCGCCGCCGCTGTTCTGCCCGCGCTTGGGGTTGGCGATCGTGGCGCGCAGGGTGATGGTGTCGGTCTCGTTGGCCACCGTCGGCGACACGTAGTCGAGGTGGCCGTCATGGTCGTAGCGCGACCCGTTGCCGAGGGTGAGCCTGATCGCCGCCTGCCCCAGGCCGCCGCTGCCCTGGTACTTGTTCTGCAGGCTCAACACGTCCCGGGTCGCGGCCGGGAACACCACGTACATCGGGTCCTGGGTGACGATGGTGGCCAGCGTGCCGCTGGTCGGACTGACCACGTTGCCCTGGTTCACCGCGGTGGAGGTGATGCGCCCGTCAACGGGCGCGCGGATCTCGGTGTTGCCCGGCTCATTCAGAGCACTTTGCAGGTTGCCCTGCGCGGTCAAAACGTTGGCGGCGCCGCTTTGCGCGGTTTCGGACGCGTTGTCATAGGCCTGCTTCTGCCCGGCCGGCGTCTTCAGCAGCTGCGCCTGGCGCTGGAAGTTCACCCGGGCGTTGACCACGTTGGCCTGCGCCTGGGCCAGCGTGCCCTGCTGCGCCAGCACCTGCGCCTGGAAGGGCCCCTGCTCCAGCACATAGAGCAGGTCGCCCTTCTTCACCTCCGCCCCCTCGTCGAACAGGCGCTTGTCGAGATAGGCGGTCACGCGCGCGACCAGCGCCACGCGGTCGATCGCCTGGATGCGTCCGATGTACTGCGCGCTGGAGGTCACCGGCTGCTTCTGCACCGCGGTCACGCCCACGGCCGGCGGCGGCGGAGCCGGCGGGGGTGCAGCGAGCGCTGCATCGGCAGCCGTCGAGCCGACCCAGACGGCGAGCAGGGCGAGCGGGCGGAGGGCGGCGAGCGCCAGGGCCCATGCTGATGAGGGCGGCATCCGGAGGTTCCTTGGTTCGGCCACGGCCAGGACCGGTCGCCGGAAGGCTGGCGGGTCGGCCCCTGCATTACAGGGCTGGTCGCGACCGGCGCAACCGCTGCCTGTGCATCACGTTGCCCTGCGCCGGCTGCCGGCTGCGGGAACGCAGGCCCGGGCGGGCCGTGCCGGCGGGAGAAGCTCCGGGTCAATGTCAAGCCAGACACCGATAGTTGCGTTGGGGGATGTCCCGACGCGCCCAGGCCAGCCTCACCGGGTCGTGATCGTCGGAGGCGGCTTCGGCGGGCTGAATGCGGCGCGTGTGCTGGCCGGGACCGGCTGCGCCGTGACGATCGTCGACCGCACCAACCACACCCTGTTCCAGCCGCTTCTGTACCAGGTGGCCACCGCGGCGCTGAGCGCCACCAGCATCGCCGTGCCGATCCGATCCGTGTTCCGGCGCGCCGCCAACGTGTCGGTGCTGATGGCGGAGGTGACCGGGGTCGACCGGCAGAACCGGAGCGTTGTATTGGCGGGACACCCGCCGGTTCCCTTTGACACCCTCGTGCTGGCGACCGGGTCGGTATACTCGTGGTTTGGCCACGACGACTGGGCCTCCAGGGCGCCGGCGCTGAAGAGCGCTGCCGACGCGCTGTCGCTTCGCTTCCGCCTGCTCGACGCGTTCGAGCGCGCCGAGGCGGAGGACGATCCCGCCGAGGTGCGCCGGCTTCTGACCTTCGTGGTGGTCGGCGCCGGTGCGACCGGGGTCGAGATGGCCGGCTCGATCGCCGAGCTCGCCCGCAACACCCTGGCGCGCGACTTCAGGCACATCCAGCCTGCCACCGCACGCATCGTGCTCTGCGACGCCGGCGACCGCGTGCTGGCCTCGTTCCCCCGGCGCCTGTCGGACTACGCGGCGCGTCGGCTGCGGCGCATCGGCGTCGAGCTGCGGCTCAACGCCGGGGTCAAGGCGCTGGACGATCGCGGCGTGCTGGCCGGGAACGAGCGCATCGACGCCGCCTTCGTGTTCTGGGCCGCAGGCACCGCGGCGACGCCGGTGGCGCGCTGGCTGGGCATCGACGGCGGCAAGCGCGGCCTGGTCGCGGTGGAGCCGGATTGCAGCCTGCCCGGGCAACCCGGGATCTTCGTGATCGGCGACGCTGCAACGCTTGATGGCCCGGACGGCAAGCCGCTGCCCGGGCTGGGATCGGTCGCCAAGCAGCAGGGCAAGCATGTCGGCCGGGTGATCGCGGCCCGGCTCGCCGGACGGTCCTCGCCCGGGCCGTTCCGCTACACCGACTGGGGCCAGCTGGCGGTGATCGGCCGCTCCGCCGCAGTGGCGAATTTCGGCCGGATACGCTTGACCGGCCTGCTCGCCTGGCTGGTGTGGAGTGCCGTGCACCTGCTCCTGCTGGTCAGCGCGCAGAACCGCGTGGCGGTGTACGTGAACTGGGTGTCGGCCTGGCTCACATATGGCCGCGGCGCGCGCGTCATCACCGGGCCGCCGCGCGCATGACCGGTCCGGCCTTTCCGGCGTCCGACCATTGCGACGGCACCCTGTTCCACAACCCCGACGCCGGGCCCGCCCCGCAGCGGCCCTCCGCCGGAAGGGGCCTGCTGCCGATCCTGCGCTGGCGCCTGGGCGGCACGCGCGCAGCCTGGCCGTCCGCGATCGTCGACCCGCCACCGCAGGGAGATCCGTGCGGCCAGCCGCCGGCGGACAGTGCCA
>CAXSHC010000263.1:0-4554 GCA_964236745.1 uncultured Acetobacteraceae bacterium | reverse complement strand
CCACCGCCGCCGGCGAACGCTCGTCCGCCGACAGCACCAGCAGCCGCGCCCCCGGCTGCAGCGCCGGGCGAAGCGCTTGCACCGGCCGGCCACACACGGACAACAGCGCCGTCTCCTGCATCGCCCAGCCCAGCCGGGCGCAGGCGAGCGAGAACGCGGACGGCGCCGGCAGGCATCGCATTTCTTCTGCCGCGACGTGCTCCGACAACAGGCTGCCGACGCCGAAGCAGAACGGGTCGCCGGACGCCAGCACCGCCACCGCCCGGCCGCGGCGCGACAGGATCAGCGGCAGGGAGTCCGCGATCGGGCTCGGCCAGCGCAGCGTGTCGCCGCGCAGCAGCGGCGCCGCCAGCCCGAGATGCCTCGCCCCGCCCACCACCAGCTCCGCCCTGGCGATCAGCGCGCGCGATGCCGGAGGGAGCGCCTCGACACCGTCCTCGCCGATGCCGAGGATGCTGAGCCACGGCGTCATGCCCGGGGCCGGAAGGAGCGCGAACGGTGACAAGGGTGCTGATCCTCGGCGGCACCAGCGAGGCGAGCGCGCTGGCGCGGGCGCTGGAGAACGACGATCGCTTCGCCGTCACCCTGTCCCTTGCCGGCGTGACCCGGACGCCGCACCTGTCGCCGCTCCCCACGCGCATCGGCGGCTTCGGCGGCGCCGACGGCCTGCAGCGCTGGCTCGAGCACGCGCAAACAAGCGCGCTGGTCGACGCCACCCACCCGTTTGCGCAACAGATCAGCCGCAACGCGGTCGCGGCCGCAACGGGCGCCGGGGTGCCGCTGCTGCGCATCGACCGGCCGGCCTGGGAGCCGGTCGCGGGGGACCGCTGGACCATGGTCCCCACCATGCAGGAAGCCGCAGCGGCGATCGGCCTCCCGCCAACCCGCGTCCTGCTCACGGTCGGCCGGCAGGAGCTGGCACCGTTCCTGGCCCACCCGCAGCACCACTACGTCGTGCGCAGCGTCGATCCGCCGCCGCCCGAACTGCTCCCACCGGATGCCACCGTGCTGTCGGCACGCGGCCCCTTCAGCCTGCCTGACGAGCGCGCGTTGCTCGCCCGCCACCGCATCGAGCTCGTGGTCACCAAGAACTCCGGCGGCGACGCCACCGCGCCCAAGCTGGCGGCGGCGCGGGAAGCCGGCCTCAGGGTGGTAATGGTGGCCCGCCCCGTCTCGCCACCAACCTCGACCGTGCCGGGCTGGCGGGACGCCCTGCACTGGCTGGAGCGGCGCCATCAGGATCCCGCCACGCTGCGCCGGGTGTAGAGCCAGGGCCGGCCACCATCCCGGTGGATCAGCCGCGTACCGGCGCAGCCGACCAGCACCAGGGTGCGCATGTCGGCCAGCGACGCATCCGCCTCGGCCAGCGTGCGCACCACGATCCGCTCCTCCGGACGGCTGACCGCGGTGGCGAACGCCACCGGCACCGCGCCCGGCAGCACCTCGCGCAGCGCCTCCAGCGCAGCGCCCAGCTGCCAGGGCCGCGCCCGCGACAGCGGGTTGTAAAGCGCCATCACGAACCCCGCTTCCGCCGCAGCACGCAGGCGGCGCAGCACCAGCGGCCAGGGCTTGAGGTTGTCGGACAACGAGATGGCGCAGAAATCCCCGCCAAGCGGCGCGCCTAGCCGGGCCGCCACCGCCATCATCGCCGAGATGCCCGGCACCACGCGAACGTCCAGCGCCCGCCACGCCGCCTCGCCCTCCTCGATCGCCTCGAACACGGCGCTGGCCATCGCGAACACGCCCGGATCGCCGGACGACACCACGCACACGTTCCGCCCCGCCGCCGCCAGCGCAAGCGCATGGCGCGCCCGGTCGAGCTCCACCCGGTTGTCCGAGCCGTGCCGCACCACCTCCGGGCCCGCCTCGACCCGATCGAGATAAGGCGCGTAGCCGACCAGGTCGGTCGCCCCACGCAGCGCCACGTCGGCCCCGGGCGTGCGCAGGTCGAGCCCGCCCGGCCCCAGGCCGACCACCGTCAAGCGTCCGGCCCCGCTCATCGCAACCGCTGCCGCCCCGGAACCAGCACCATCGAGAAGTACGGCGCGGCGCGCCTGTCCCGCCTGCGTGCCGCGCTCGACATACACCGCCCGGTCCGACAGCCCGGCCCGATCCAGCGCGCGCCGTATCTTCGGCAGGTTGCGCCCCACCTTCATGATCACCGCCGCGTCGCAGGCCGCCAGGCGCGTCGCCAGCCCATCCTCGTCCAGGGTGCCCGGCAGCACGCACAGCACGTCGTCGCCGTGCGCGATCGGCATTGCCGCCGCCGTCCAGCATCCGCTCATGCCGGTGACGCCCGGCACCACCTGGTGCGGGTAGTCGGCGCGCAGCCGGTCGAACAGGTACATGGACGAGCCGTAGAAGAACGGATCGCCCTCGCACAACAACGCCACGTCCCGCCCTGCCTCGAGATGCGCCGCCAGCCGTGATGCGCAGTGCTCGTAGAACACCCCCATCTGAGCCGGATAGCGCGGATCCCGCAGCGGCAGCTCGGTGGTGAACGGATACTCGAAACGCTCCTCCACCGCGTCGGCACGCAGCCGCTCGCCGGCGATGGAGCGCGCATGGCCGACGCGTCCCCGCTTGGCGAAGAACGCCACCACCGGCGCGCTCCCGATCACCCGAAGCGCCTTCACCGTCAGCAGCTCGGGATCGCCCGGCCCCATGCCGACCGTGCGCAGGGTGCCCGGGCCGGTCCCGGCGCTCATTCCGTGTCGCTCGCCAGCGCGTTCACCGCTGCCGCCGCCATGGCGCTGCCGCCCTGCCGGCCGAGCACGGTGGCAAACGGCAGGCTGCCATACGCCGCCAGAGCATCCTTGGATTCCGCCGCTCCCACGAAGCCCACCGGCATGCCGATCACCGCGGCGGGCGACGCCGCCCCGGCGTCGAGCAGCTCCAGCAGGCGGAACAAGGCGGTGGGCGCATTGCCGATTGCCACTACGCTGCCGCCGAGCCGCTCGCCCCAAAGCTCCAGCGCCGCCGCGGACCGGGTGTTGCCAATGACGCGGGCCAGCTCCGGCGTCCGGGCATCGCGCAGGGTGCACACCACCTCGTTTCCGGCCGGCAGCCGGGCGCGAGTGATACCGTGCGCCACCATCTCGGAGTCGCACAGCACCGGGCAGCCGGACCGCAGCGCCTGCCTCGCCGCCTGGGCGAAGCCGTGCCCGAAGCAAATGTTCGCCGCCACCTCCACCAGCCCGCAGGCATGGATCACCCGCACCGCGACCGGCACCTCGTCGGGACGAAAGCGCTGGAGGTCCGCCTCGGCGCGTATGATGGCGAACGACCGGGCGTAGATCGCCGCACCGTCACGTATGTAGTCGCGCCCATCGCTCACGATGTGTGAACCACGTTCACGAATGTCGAAGGCTGGCGCAGCAGGGCTGCCACGGCGTCGAGGTCGAGGCCACGCAGGACCGGCTCGTCCGACGCCCGTCCGTCCCGCACCACGTCGTAGCGGTTGCCGCAGCCGACCAGGGTCAGCGGCGCCGGACCCGGATGGCCGCAGCCCTTGGCGCAGCCCGACACGTGCAGCATCGCGTTCCCGCGCCGGCCACGCGGCAGCAGGAGGCCCAGCCTGGCCGCATCCACCGGAGCCGGTCGCGCCGCGCGGGCGCAGCCGGGTGCCCCGATGCAGGACGAGACGAGCAGGCGCGGATCCTCCGGATCGAGCAACGCGTCCGGCAGCGCCGCGCGCACCATCGCCTCGCCGCCGGGATGCAGGCCGGCCAGCAGCACCGACCGCCATGGCGTGACGCGCAGGATGCCGTCGCCGCATCGTTCCGACAGCCCGGCCAGGGCGTAGAGCAGCGACGCGTCGAGCCATCCAGGTGGCAGGCCGATCCCGAACGTGCCGCCCGGCAGCGGACCGACCGCGACCGGCGCGGGTCCCGCCACGGGCGCGGCCGGCTCCGCGTCCAGCCCCGCGATCCGGAACAATTGTGAACCGTGTTCAGGAAAACGCGCCGGCCGCAACGGCGGATCGTGGGCGAGCGCCGCGTGCGCCAGGCGCAGGGCCAGGACCGGGGCATCGGCCGCGCCGCAGCCCACCACCGCGCCTGCGGCCTCGACCCGCCAGCCATTCCCCGACGCCCGCAGCGCGACATCCGCGCGAACCGTGTCCAGGCCCAACGCCCCGCCGCCATCGACCACGAAGCCGAACTTGGAGGGCAGCCGGTCCAGGTCCCGGTCGGCCGCCAGCGCGTTGCCCAGCGCCCGGGCCACCGCCAGCGTGCCAGCATCGCAATCCGGGTCACAGCCGGCCAGCGGAGACACCAGCAGGTTGTGCCGACGCTCCGCCGTCTCGTCCGCATCCGCAAGCCCGCCGGCGACCGCCTCCACCGCGAACGCGGTGGCGGAAGCGGCGGTGAAGCCGCGGAACTGGAGGTTGCCGCGGTTGGTGAGCTCGATCGCCCCGTTGCCGTGGCGTCGTGCCGCGTCCGCCAGCCTGCGTGCGGATGCAGCGTCGAGCCGGGCGGCGCGCGGCTTGATGCGCAGCAGCAGGCCGTCGCCGGACTGCATCGGCTCGAACAGGCTGGGGCACCAGCCGCGCGG
>CAXSHC010000262.1:4047-4560 GCA_964236745.1 uncultured Acetobacteraceae bacterium | reverse complement strand
GTGCTGGTGGTGGCGTTCATGGGCACGTTCTATGGGCTGTTCGGCTGGTACGCGAACCTCGCCTTGCTCGCCAACCTGGTGCTGATGATGGCGATCCTGAGCCTGTTCGGCGCCACCCTGACCCTGCCGGGGATGGCCGGGCTGTTGCTGACGCTGGGCATGGCGGTGGACGCCAACATCCTGATCAACGAGCGCATACGCGAGGAGGTGGGACGCGGGCGCGCGCCGGTGGCGGCGATGCAGGCCGGCTTCGAGCGCGCCACCTCGACCATCGTCGACAGCAACGCCACCGCGTTCCTGGCGCACGTGATGCTGTTCGTGTTCGGCTCGGGGGCGGTGAAGGGGTTCGCGCTGACCATCACCATCGGCATCGTCACCACCTTGTTCACCACGCTCCTGTTGTCGCGGATGCTGATGGTGCGCTGGTATGCGCTGACCCGCCCCGTCCTCCTGCCGGTCTGAGGCGCACACCGATGCTGTCCCGCCCCCTGTTCCGGTTCGTCAAGGACGGCA
>CAXSHC010000262.1:0-4037 GCA_964236745.1 uncultured Acetobacteraceae bacterium | reverse complement strand
CGCTTCATGCGCGGCCGGTTCCTGGGCCTCGCCGTGTCGGCGTTCCTGTCGCTGGCCTCGGTGCTGTTGTTCTTCTATCCGGGGCTGTCGCTCGGGATCGACTTCAGCGGCGGCATCGTGGTGGAAGCGCGCACGCCGGGTCCGGCAGATTTCGGGCGACTGCGCGCCGGGCTCGCGGCACAGCACGTGTCGGGTGCCGGGCTGCAGCGCTTCGGGGCGGCGGACGACGTGCTGATCCGGCTGCAGGCGCCGGCCGGGACCGATGCCCGCTCCGAGGCCACGACCCAGGCGCTGGTGGAGCGGGTGCGCGCCGGGGTGGTGGGCGCCGAGCCCGGCACCAAGATCCTGCGCGCCGACGCGGTGGGCGCCTCGGTGTCGGCCGAGCTGTTCCGCAACGGCATGCTGGCGCTGGGCATCAGCCTGCTGATGATCCTGGCCTATATATGGTTCCGCTTCGAATGGGAGTTCGCGGTCAGCGCGGTGGCGACGCTGGTGCTCGACATCACCAAGACGGTCGGCTTCCTGGCGCTGACCCGGTTCGAGTTCGACCTGGTGATGGTGGCAGCGATCCTGACGGTGCTGGGCTATTCCACCAACGACAAGGTGGTGGTGTACGACCGGGTGCGCGAGAACCTGCGCAAGTACCGCACCATGCCGCTGCGCGAGCTGATCGACCTGTCGATCAACGAGACCCTGAACCGGACGCTGGGAACGTCGTCCACCGTGTTCCTGGCCGCCCTGCCGCTGGCGCTGTTCGGCGGGCACACCCTGGCGGGGTTCGCGTGGGTGATGCTGTTCGGCATTGTGGTCGGCACGTCGTCGTCGATCTTCATCGCCGCCCCCATCCTGCTGCTGCTGGGCGAGAAGCGGCTGCGTCGCGACGCGCAGAAGGCGGCGCCGGTGCGGGCCCGGCCCGGCTGACGGCTGGGCCGACGGTTGGGCTGACGGCGGAGCCGAAAGCCGGGCCACGGCATTGTTGCAGATTTGCAGACGGTTTCCAAAGAACGAGACGCTCGCCGTTTCGTGCCCGCGTGGCGGGAGCCGGATCGAATAGCCTTCGCGGCGGACCGGTTGCTGGGAATGCTCGATGCGGAAGTCGTCACGCTTGACGGAAGCGGTCTGGGTCGGGGCCGTGATGCTCGGCTTGACCGCGGGACTGCCCGCTTTCGCGCAGCAGCCGCCGGCGGCCGCGCTGGCGAGGGCTGCCACCGGCGGCACCCCGAACTCTGGCTTCGCCACCGGCGCCAGCCAGCAGGTGTCGCAGCCCGGCATCGGCCCGTTGTTCGGCTCGCCGTTCGGCTCCGATCACCTGTTCGGCGACTGGGGCGGGCTGCGCACCCGGCTGGAAAGCCGCGGCATCGACGTCAATCTGGACTACCTCACCGAGAACGGCGGCAACATCTCGGGCGGCAGGCGCGAAACCTTTGCCACCGCCGGCCAGATCGGGCTCGAGGTCAACCTCGACCTCGACAAGCTGATGGGTTGGAAGGGGGCGGCGTTTCACTCGATCATCGTCAACCGCGAGGGCCGCAACCTGTCGGCGGATTCCATCGGCGACGACCTCGCGACCTATCAGGAGATCTATGGCGGCGGTGGCAACGTGCTGGCGCACATGGTCTATGCCTATGGCGAGCAGAGCCTGCTGCACAACCATCTCGACCTGATCGCCGGCTGGCTGCCGGTCGGCAACTTCTTCGCCGCCTCCCCCCTGTATTGCGACTTCGTCAACGTGCTGTTCTGCGGCAACCCGCACCCGCTGCCGAACTATCCCGGCGAGGACGACTGGCCGCAGGCCACGTTCGGCGGCCAAGTGCGCTATCTTTTCACTCCGCAGGTCTACCTGCAGGTCGGCTTGTTTTCGGTGGATCCAGACTACGGCACCGGCGGTGGCGGTTCCTCCGGCTTCGCCTGGGCCGACCCGCGCAAGTCCGGGGTGTCGATCCCGGTGGAACTGGGCTGGGTGCCGGTGTTCGGCCGGCAGCACCTGATCGGGCACTACAAGCTGGGCTTCGACCGCGACACGCACCGCTACGCCGACGTGCTGAACAACACGCGCGGCGTGCCGCAGGCGAGCTTCGGCGGCACCTTCGCCAGCGAGGACCGCGACGACTACTACGTGCTGTTCGACCAGATGCTGCGTCGCCAGGGTTCCGGGCTCACCGACGGGATCATCGTGTTCGGTGGCTGGGTGCACGCCACCGACCAGGTCAGCCCGCTGACGCAGCACGCCTTTGTCGCCGCGACCAGCACCGGCTCGCCCTGGGGACGGCCCAAGGACACGCTGGGCGCCTCGTTCCAATGGATCGAGATGAGCGGCGACTTCACCCGCTCCGAGGAGATCGCGCTGGAGCAGGGCAGCACGCTGCCAATCACCCGCGACGGCTTCGGCCCGGCCTATGGACCGCAGAACACGGAGCAGACGGTGGAATTGACCTACATCATCCACGTGTTCCGCGGCGTGACGCTGCAGCCAGACTTCCAGTACATCATCCGCCCGGGCGCCACCACCAACACCGCGGACGCCGCCGTGCTGGGCTTCCGCACCAACGTCAACTTCTGATCACGGCAGGCGCCCGGACCGAGGCGCCGGCGCGTCCCCGGGCGCATGGTTCAGGGGGCGGGGGTCGGAACGAGCGGCCCGGCCGCTTCCGGACGCAGGTCGTTGTCGCCGGTGAAGTCGACCAGCGCCTGGAGTGCTTGTTCCGCCTGCCGGTCGCGCCCGTCGCCGGGCTGCAACTCGGCCGTCACCACCGCCACCAGCGCGGCACGGTCGTACCGCACGAGCTGGGTGATGTCGGCGTGGCTGGCGCGGCCGGAATGGCCATAGCTAAGCGCCATGCCGCGGGCGATCAGGTAGCTGTCGATCAGGCCGGCCGGGTTGGCGCGCGCGTCCACGCGCATCGGCGGCGGGCCGGACTGCGCGCACCCGGCCACGATTGTTGCCGCCAGGAGAACAGCACAGCGGACGGTGCGCTTGCTGCGAGGCTCCCGGTTGTGTCGCGGCATGATCGCCTTTCGGTGGTGCGGGCTGGACGCTTTCGCTTGTAGCACCGCGACGATTGGACCGGAACCGGACCGCGTCCGGCACGTCCTACGCCGCGTTGGCATCAACCGACCCATCGCGCGGACAAGGATCTTCCCATGAGCTTTTTCGGATCGATCGTCGACAAGATCGTGCACTATGCCGGCTCCGCGTTCGGCTCCGGTACGCAGGCGGACAACGCCGCTCCGGCGCCTGTTGCGGACACGGTGGCGGCAACGGATGCGGTACCGGCTCCGGCGACCACGGAAGCCACCGTGCCGGCAGCCGCCTCCCCCGCGACGCCGGATGCGGCGCCGCTGCAGTCGGTCGACGTCGGTGCGGTGCTGACGGCGCTGGACGCGCAGAAGGGCAGCGGCCTCAACTGGCAGAGCTCGATCGTCGACCTGCTGAAGCTGCTCGACCTCGACTCCAGCCTGTCCGCCCGCAAGACGCTGGCGAACGAGCTCGGCGTCCATGTCGGCGCCGACGGAACCGCGGAAGAGAACATCGCCCTGCACAAGGCGGTGGTGGAGAAGCTGGCCGAGAACGGCGGCAAGATCCCGACCGAGATGAAGAACTAGGACAAGCCGAATCAGGCTGGCGCATGTGCCAGCCCGCCCCGGTCAAAGGCTCCCGAGCGGTACTGGTGGCAGTTCCACCCGACCGCTCCGGTCCGCCAGCAGGTCACGTATCTCGGTCAGCAGGAGCTCGCTCTGGGTCGGCGCGGGCGGGGCCTCCTTCTTCTCCTCACGCACGTGCATCCTGGTCAGCAGCTTCACCACCCAGAAGATCGCCAGGCCGACGATCAGGAACTGGATCACCGCGTTCAGGAACACGCCCACGTTGATCGTGGGCGAGCCGGCCTTCTGCGCCTCGGCCAGGGTTGCGTAGTGCGGCCCCTTCAGCGTGAAGAAGATGTTGGAAAAGTCGATGTTTCCGACCAGCAGCCCGATGAACGGGGTGAAGATGTCCTTCACCAGGCTCTGCACGATGGTGGTGAAGGCAGCGCCGATGA
>CAXSHC010000261.1:0-4561 GCA_964236745.1 uncultured Acetobacteraceae bacterium | reverse complement strand
AGTTGCCGTCGCCGTGCGCCATCGGCGCGCGGAAGCACGCACCCGCCTGCCAGTGGGCGGTATAGGCGGTGCCGGCGCGCTCCACCCGCAGGTGGCAGTCGCGCGACAGGAAGCGCAGGCCTGCGTTGCGCAGCAGGGCGCCGGGCAGCAGCCCCGCCTCCGTCAGGATCTGGAAGCCGTTGCACACGCCCAACACGTGGCCGCCGCGTTCGGCGAACGCCCGCACCTCGCGCATGATGGGCGCGTGCGCCGCCATGGCGCCGGAGCGGAGGTAGTCGCCGTGGCTGAACCCGCCCGGCAGCACCACCAGGTCGAGCGGCGGCAACTCGGTGTCGCGGTGCCACAGCATGGAGGGCGCCCGCCCGGACGCCGCCTTGAGGGCGATCGCCATGTCGCGCTCCCGGTTGGTGCCCGGGAAGACGACGATGCCGGCCTTCACAGCTTCGAGTCCGCTCCGCCGGCGCAGGGAAACGCGTTGGCCAGCGCGTCATACACCACCGGCCCCACGTCGGACGACATCCGGTCGCTGTGCTTCGACATCCAGGCGACCACGGTGCCGCGAAGCTGGGTTCCGGTCGCCTGCGGGATGCACACCTTGCGCCCCGCCGCCGGCCCGGCCGCGGCTTCCACCAGGGTGATGCCGTCCGAGATGCCGCTGACATAGGCGTCGCAGGTGCGCACCGTCTGCGGCGACTGGCACAGCCGGAGCAGGGTCGAGGCCGGCAGGTGGGTGATGCGCCCGGTCGGCCTGTCCTGCGCCCACGCGCCCCCGGTCGTCGCCACGCCGGCCAGCACCACGCCGACCATGATCGAAGAACGCATCATCCCAGCACCTTTGTCGTGAACGTCTCGATCACCAGGTTTGCCAGCAGCTGGCGCCCCATCTCGTCGCCCTGCGCGCGGGCCCGCTCCGGATCGGTCTCGTCCAGCTCCAGCTCAATCACCCGGCCCGCCCGAACCTCGCCCACGTTGGCAAAGCCCAGCGTGTGCAACGCATGCCCGATCGCCTTGCCCGGCGGATCGAGCACTCCCTCCTTGAGCATGACCGTCACCCGAACCTTCACCGCATGATCTCCAGCCCATGGAAGCCGGTCATTGCACGACCCGGATCATCCAAGCGGCCGGTCACTGCATGGCCGGGATCATCCAAGCGGTCGGTCATTGCATGACCTCCGGGCCCTTCATGTCGTTGTTCCCCGCTTCCGGCAGGATGCCAAGGCGGCGCGCCACCTCCTGGTAGGCCTCCTCGACACGGCCCATGTCGCGCCGGAACCGGTCTTTGTCCATCTTCTCCGACGTCTTGGCATCCCACAGGCGGCAGTTGTCCGGGCTGATCTCGTCCGCCAGCACCAGGCGCATGTCCTCGTTCTCCCACAGCCGGCCGAACTCCAGCTTGAAGTCCACCAGCGTGATGCCGACGCCCAGGAACAGCCCGCTCAGGAAGTCGTTGATCCTGAGCGCCAGCGCCACGATGTCGTCCATGTCGGCGGTGGAGGCCCAGCCGAACGCGGTGATGTGCTCTTCCGCCACCATCGGGTCGTTCAGGCTGTCGTTCTTGTAGTAGTATTCCAGGATCGAGCGCGGCAGGCGCGTGCCTTCGGGAATGCCGAGCCGCTTGCTCAGCGAGCCCGCCGCCACGTTGCGTATCACCACCTCCAGCGGGATGATCTCCACCTCGCGGATCAGCTGCTCGCGCATATTAAGGCGGCGCACGAAGTGCGTCGGCACGCCGATCTCGTGCAGCCTGAGCATCAGGTGCTCGCTGATCCGGTTGTTCAGCACGCCCTTGCCGGTGATGATGCCCTTCTTGGCGCCGTTGCCCGCGGTCGCGTCGTCCTTGAAGTACTGGACCAGCGTGCCGGGCTCCGGCCCTTCGAACAGGATCTTGGCCTTTCCCTCATAGAGCTGTCGGCGACGGGCCATGACGGTCCTTATGCTGCACGTGAGCGACCGCCCTGGCGGCGGTGCGTGGCACTGGGCGCCACCTGCGCGGCGCGGGCGCGGTATAGCAGCCTCTCGTGCCAGCGCCTACCGCGCGGGATCGCCGGCAGCCCTGCGGCCTTAAGCGGCGGGCGCCATCGCCACCGGCACGAACGGGGTGCGGTCCGGGGCGCCGGCGGCGAACATCCAGTTCGGCAGCCGCTCCGGATCCCCCGGGATGCCGACCAGCGACGCGTTGGTGGTGCCGAAGCCCGAGCGCGGCGGGATGTTGAGCTCACTGCCGGCGGGAAGCGTGCGGTCGGACAACAGCCCGGTCCAGGTGCCCCAGTCCGGCGGCATCGGCACCGGAGCCGCCTGGAAGCGCGGCAGGTGCCGGGCGATGCGCGGGATCTGCATGTCGTCCGGCCCGCCGGTGGCGATCATGTGCGTGCCGGGCTCCAGCGCCACCACCTCAGGATGCCCATAGCCGAGCCCGCACAGGTAGTACGCCCCGTGCCGATCGCCGATGATCATGTTGTAGGACCGGTAGCGCCCGGCATCGGTGGCCGCCAGCGCCGCCACCGCCGCTTCCGCGGTGGCTTCCCGCGCCGCGATCAACGGCAGCTCGCCGCGCGAGCGCTTGCCCGGCGCCGGGCCCAGGCTGCCCACCCGATTCAGCACCGCCGCCACCACGCCACGGTCGTTCAGCGCGAGCCAGGTGCCGCCGCCCGGCACGTCGCGCGGCCCGAGCACGTCCGGCTGCTCGGCCCAATAGCGTCCGGGAGCCTCCCAGGGCCGGTCGAGCCGCTCGTCGCGGTTGGCGGCGACCAAAAGCGGCCAGGCTTCCCCGGGCGTGGTCGAAACAATCACTGTGCACACGATGACTGGAACCTGTTTTCTGCAAGCCGGGATGAAGCCGGGTGGCAATATGCCGCAATGCGACATGAGGGCCAACCGGTGTCAATGGCAGCTCTCGGCGGCAGCTCTCGACGGCGCCAGTCGGCGGAAGAAGCAAAGTCCGGCTAGGCGGCGGGACCCGCCTCGCCGAACACGCGCCGGAAGCATCCGTCCAGCGCCGCGAGGTGCCGCCCGGGATCGGTGGCGCGGTCCAGCAGCTCGGGCGCCACGCGTCCGGCCACCTCCGGATCGGCGTCCAGGTTCTCCCGGAAGCTCCGCCCGCCCGCCGTGCCGAGCGCGGTCCAGGTGGCCATGGCGTTGCGCTGCACGATCCGGTACGCGTCCTCGCGCGAGATCCCGGCGCGCGCCAGCTCCAGCAGCACCTCGCCCGAGTGCACCACGCCCCCCAGGCTGTCGAGGTTGGCCAGCATCCGTTCAGGATACACCACCAGGCGCTCCATCATCCCCGCCAGCCGGAACAAGGCGAAGTCCAGCCCGATGGTCGCGTCCGGGCCGATGTTGCGCTCCACCGACGAGTGGCTGATGTCGCGCTCGTGCCACAGCGCCACGTTCTCCAGCGCCGGCACCGCGTGCGACCGCACCAGTCGCGCCAGCCCGGTCAGGTTCTCCGACAGCACCGGGTTGCGCTTGTGCGGCATCGCCGACGAGCCCTTCTGCCCGGGATGGAAGAACTCCTCCGCTTCCCGCACCTCCGAGCGCTGCAGGTGCCGCACCTCCGTCGCCAGACGCTCGACGCCCGACGCGATCACCGCCAGCGTGCAGAAGAACGCCGCGTGCCGGTCGCGCGGGATCACCTGGGTGGACACCGGCTCCGGCTCCAGGCCGAGCCGTCCGGCCACGAACTCCTCCACCCGGGGATCCACGTGCGCAAAGGTGCCGACGGCGCCCGAGATGGCGCAGGTGGCGATCTCGGCCCGCGCCTGCACCAGCCGCACCCGGTTACGCGCGAACTCGGCGTGGTGCCCGGCGAGCTTCAGCCCGAACGAGGTCGGCTCGGCGTGGATGGCGTGGCTGCGGCCCACGGTGAGGGTGTGCTTGTGCTCGAACGCCCGCCGCTTCAGCGCCGCCAGCACCGCGTCCAGGTCCTCCAGCAGCAGGTCCGACGCCTGCGCCAGCTGCACCGCGAGGCAGGTGTCGAGCACGTCCGACGACGTCATGCCCAGATGCACGAACCGGCTGTCCGGCCCGATCTTCTCCGCCAGCCAGGTCAGGAAGGCGATCACGTCGTGCCGCGTTTCCGCCTCGATGGCGTCGATGCGCGCAAGGTCGGCGTCGGAGAACGCCGCCATCGCCGCGTCGCCGCGCTCGCGTATCGCCGCCGCCGCCTCGGCCGGCACGTCGCCGAGCCCGGCCATCGCTTCCACCGCCAGCGCCTCGATCTCGAACCAGATCCGGTAGCGGTTGGCCGGCGACCAGATCGCCGCCATGGCCGGCCGTGTGTAGCGTGGAACCATCGGATCCTTCTTTCGCCCTGGGATACCCGCCGCCCTGGGACACCCGCGCGGGTGCTGCTTGGCCTTGCGGCATTCGCGGATGGCTTTAGGACGGCAGCGCCCCGTTGTGCAGGGCCCATCGGTTGGAGCGCCCATGTTGATCCCGCATCACCTCCTGCCGCAGCTGATTTCCCTGGCCCAGGTGCTGGTGATCGACCTCACCCTGGCCGGCGACAACGCGGTGGTGGTGGGGCTGGCGGTGCTCGGGCTGCCGCCGCGGCAAAGACGGC
>CAXSHC010000260.1:0-4568 GCA_964236745.1 uncultured Acetobacteraceae bacterium | reverse complement strand
CATCGTCGGCGCCGGGCCATCAGCGGGCCGATCGAGCTCCGCCAGCCCCAGCTGCAGCGCCTGCTCGAACACGGCGCGGTTTTCCGTCGCCAGCTCCTGGCGCAGCCGGCTTATCCGCCGCTGTTCCTCCGCCGGCCGGTTCTCCAGCTTGCGAAGCTCCTCGATCCGGTCGATCAGGTGGAGGCGTCTAAGCAGCGCACCCGCGTCGGGCTGTTCTGCAGCCTGGCTTGCCTGCGGCGCTTCCATCCGGCCGAGCAGCTCCTCGATCGCGCCGTCGAGACCGCCCTGCAGGGTGGTGCAGAAGCGGCTGCCGCGCGCCATGGCCAGCGCAAGGCGTGCCACCTGATCCGGTGCTGCGATGTCGAACAGCAGCCTCAGCATGATGCCCCATCCGAGCGGCCCGACCCGTATCGCCTCGGACAGCAGCGCCGTCAGCGCCGGCTCGCAGCCCGGGTGCTGGCGAGGCGGCAGGGTGCGGATCGCCACGGCCTGGTCCAGCACCAGTCGCAGCACCGGGATGAGCGGCATGACCATCGGCACGGTCAGGCCGTTCTGCTTCTGCCAGTCCGGCGTTTCCCAGTCCTTGGGGATCGCGATCGTGGCGAGGCAGGCGGCGGCGGCCTGCCAGAGCGGCGTGCCGACCCGCGTAAGTTCCACGTCGTCGCCCTCGTCCAGGGCTGGCGGGATCGCGGGGACGTCGTCGCTGGAGCTGAAGATCAGCGCCGCAACGGGAGCCAGGATCGAGCGCGGGATGCTGAGGTCGCCAGAACGCCAGGACGCTCCCGAAACCACGACTGGATCGAACGGGGTGAACAACAGCCGCGTACGGTTCATCCGGCGTGCGGGTCGCAGGCTGGCCAGGCGCGCACGCACCGGTTCCAGCAGCGCGTCGGCCTCGCCGCGCTCTGGCAGCAGGTCGATCATGCGCGTCACCTTGAGGATCTTCTCGTCGCTCGCGTTGCGGAACTCCTTCGACAACGCCCGCACGCCGTCCGCGGCACCCTTGTCCACGTCAGCCATCGCCGTGCTCCAGCGCGAGTTCGCGCGTCCTGATCCGCTCGTTGCGCTCGACAAGGCCCGATGCCGAGCCGCTTCGGGCCGATTTAGGCTCCTGGCGCCCTGCCTGCGCCTGTGCCTGCGCTGCCGCCGGGTCCGGAGCGCTGAGCCATCCCGGCGCACCGATTTCCTTGCCGGTGGGTGCCGCGTCGGCGTCCCCGGCGGCGGGAACGCTGGCCAGCCGCACCAGCAGCCCGATCTCGGGCAGCAGGCGCAGGCGCGCCGACGAGGTGTCGGCATCCAGCCACAGAAGGCAGATCCGGTCCCAGCCATCGAGCGTTTCCTCGACCTGTCGCGCAGCACCCAGCGCGCCGGCCGGATCGGACCGCCAGCGGCCGAGCAGGGCGACCGGATCGGCAAGCGCACGGGCGGCCTCGTCCAGCGCGGCCGTGGCAAGGCCCAGCCAGTGCGACACGCTGCCGATGGTCCGGGCCAAAAGGGCAGGCGACGTCGCCGCATCCTGCGCATGCAGGGCCTGCTCCGCCAGCAGCGCCGGATGCAGCGCGTTCATCAAGCCCAGCAGCCGATGCGCCCGTCCCTTGGCGGCGACGGGGAGATAAGCCGCCGACAGCTGGTCAAGCGCATCCGACAGCGCCGCCGGCTCCCATCCGAGTCGCTGCGCGCCGGTGTTGAAGCCGTCCGTCACGACCCCGGGCCCGGCATTGCCGAGGCCCGCCAGGATGCGTCCTTGTTCCGGAACGGGGATCTCCGAGCGCTGGATCAGCGCCAACAGGAACATCGCCCAAAGGCGCAGCGACTCCGCCTCGATCTTGGTCTGGGCCCGTACCGCCGCTTCCGCGGCTTCCCGCCCGACGAAGCCTTCGGCCGCCACGCTTCGTGCCGCGTTGCGCACGGAAGCGGGAACAAGAACCGCGATCTCGTGCAGCCGCTTGGCGAGAACCGTGTCGTGCAGCGTGGGGCCTGCGAGCCCCACGGCCTGCGGCCAGCTCACCACATAGGTGCCGCGGCCGCCGGACGGGTTCGGCAGGATGAACTCGAGGCCGCCGCGTTGCCTG
The DNA here is from genome assembly GCA_964236745.1 of uncultured Acetobacteraceae bacterium. Classification (GTDB taxonomy): domain Bacteria; phylum Pseudomonadota; class Alphaproteobacteria; order Acetobacterales; family Acetobacteraceae; genus Lichenicola. The sequence goes on along the minus strand of CAXSHC010000260.1, from coordinate 2,496 downwards.
CGCCCGCGCACCCCTGCCAGCAGGGGTGCGGTGAACGGGACGTGCACGTCCGCAACCGACACGGCAGCACGCGACTGCACCGTCCGGACCTGGGTTGTCATGATGTCCAGCCCACCTTGCCCTGGTCTGCCATCCGGCCCCATGCCATCCGTTGCGAGCCATTGTATCCTCGCGTGCATGAACAAGCGCTTAAATCCTGGCACCCCCCGTGCGAACGAGCCGGGAGCCGATCCCACGCGCACGATCGCCTTTGACGTGCTGGTTGCCGTGCTGGAACGGCGGCGGCCGCTCGAGGAAGCGCTTGACGGCGCCGATCCGGCCGGGTCGGGGGTGTCGTCGCGCGACCGCGCGGCGGCGCACCGGCTCGCCGCCACCGTGCTTCGCCGCATGGGCACGCTTGATGCGGTGGTGGAACCGTTCCTGAACAAGGCGCCGCCGTCCCGCGTCCGCCTGGCGCTGCTGATGGGCGCGGCCCAGCTCCTGTTTCTCGACACGCCGCCCCATGCCGCGGTCGGGACGGTGGTGTCGCTGCTGCGCGCGCGCGGGCTGGCGCCGTTCTCGGGCCTCGCCAACGCGGTGCTGCGCCGGATCGCCGGCGCCGGGACGGCGTCGCTGGAAGGACTCGACGGGCCCAGGCTCGACGTTCCGGCCTGGCTGTGGTCGTCCTGGGGGGCGTCGGCGCGGCAGATCGCCGAGGCGCTGGTCCGGGAAGCGCCGCTCGACCTCAGCCTGGCACCGGATGCCGCCGCTCCGGAAGGCGGCATCGTGCTGCCGAACGGCTCGGTGCGGTTCCCAGCCGGCACTGCCGTGACGGGGCTGGCCGGCTATGACGACGGGCTGTTCTGGGTGCAGGACGCGGCGGCTTCCATGCCGGCCCATCTGCTGGCGCCGCGTGCCGGGGAGCGCATCGCCGACCTGTGCGCGGCGCCCGGGGGCAAGACCGCCCAGCTCGCCGCGTCCGGCGCCCGCGTGGTGGCCGTGGAGCGTGACGAGCACCGCCTTTCCCGGCTTCGCCGCAACCTGCTCCGGCTCCGGTTCGAGGTCGAGCTGGTTGGCGCGGATGCCACCGGGTGGACCCCCTCCGCGCCGCTCGACGCAGTGCTGCTCGACGCGCCGTGCAGCGCCACCGGGACCGTGCGGCGTCATCCCGACGTGCTCCGGCTCAAACGTGCGTCGGACCTCCCGGGCTTGGTCGAGGGCCAGGACAGGCTGGTCGCGGCGGCTGCCCGGATGCTGCGCCCCGGCGGCAGACTGATCTACGCGGTGTGTTCGCTGCAGCCCGAGGAAGGCATGCTTCGGGCCGAGCAGGCGACCCACCTGGGACTGCGCCCCGATCCGTTCACCGCCGCCGAGCTGGCGGCGATGCCGGAAGCGCGCACGCCGGAAGGCTGGCTGCGCACCCATCCGGGCTTGTGGCCGGAGCTGGGCGGCATGGACGGCTTCTTCGCCGCGCGGTTCGTGCGTGCCTGATGCCGCGCCGCGCCGTCTTGTGCCCGGCTCGCCAGTTGCTGCTACAAACCGGTCATGTCCGCCACATCCCCCAGATCGGTCGTCGTCGCGCCCAGCCTGCTCGCGGCTGATTTCGGCAGAACCGCCGAGGAGGTGGCGGCGGTCGAGGCCGCCGGCGCCGACTGGCTGCACCTCGACGTCATGGACGGCCATTTCGTGCCCAACCTGTCGTTCGGCCCGCAGATGATCAAGGCGCTGCGGCCGCGGTCGCAGCTCCCGTTCGACGTCCACCTGATGATCGCGCCGGTCGACCCATTCCTTCATGCCTTTGCCGAGGCAGGTGCCACGCACATCCACCTACACATCGAGGCGGGGCCACACACCCACCGTTCCATGCAGCTGGTGCGGTCGCTCGGCGTCAAGGCGGGGATCGCGCTCAACCCGGCGACGCCCGCGGAAGCGGTGTCCGCGGTGATGGATGTCACCGACCTGATCCTGGTGATGACGGTCAACCCTGGCTTCGGCGGTCAAAGCTTCCTCCACAGCCAGCTGGACAAGATCGAACGGCTGCGCCGGATGGCCGACGCGACCGGCCGCCAGATCCCGATCATCGTCGATGGCGGCATCGATCCGCGCACCGCCGCTTCAAGCGTCGCCGCCGGAGCCGACACCCTGGTCGCCGGCACCTCCGTGTTCGGGCAGACGGATTATGCCGCAGCCATCGCGGCACTCCGTGGCGCCGCCGATGCGGGCCCACGCGCTGACGGACCCGCGCGCGATGCCGCCTGACGGCCGCCCGGGCGGGACCGGCTCCTGATGGCGGTACGCGACTGGACACGCGACGCGCGCTGGTCCCTGGCCCGCCTGCCGGGCCTGGGCGGCGGACGCGTGCCCGACGCGCCGTCGGTGTCGATCCGCGACCTGTGGCCCGGCGACACCGGACGCGGCGCCCGGCTGATGAAGGGCGAGCTCCTGTTCTCCGGCGCGGTCGGCCCGCTTCGCCCGGGACGCGCGGACGCCCAGCCGGCGCAGCCCGGCGGCCAATGG
>CAXSHC010000259.1:0-4573 GCA_964236745.1 uncultured Acetobacteraceae bacterium | reverse complement strand
AGTAGGTGATCTCGCTCGGCTTGATGACCGCGTAGTCGGTGCCGGCCTTACCAGGCTTCTTTGAGGAGTTGTCTTCCATTCCAGACAGGTTCACGCCGGGCGCGAATACCGCCACCGGCGCGGGGGTTGGGGTAGGCGTAGGTGTCGGCACCGGAGGGGCTGTCTCCGCAGGCACCGGAAAGTCCACGCCGCCCGCGCGAGCGATCTCGACCGCGGGTGTGGTGGAGCTGCGGCCGTCAAGCGTCACGCTGTTGACGTAGAGGTTGCGATCCTTACCCGCACTGCCGCCGTAGGCGTCGACCAGGAAGCGCATGGTCACGACATGCGGACCTGGCCCCCATGCACCAGTAAGGGTGAAGTCTTGACTGGCACCTTTGGCGTGCAGTGCAGTGGCGGTCAGGTTGCCGCCGATCTTCTTCTTGTCCACGGACACCGTGAACAGCGCGTCGCCGAGGTAGGCATCCTCGGACACATTGACAACAAGGGTATCGAGCGTCGCCGCGCGAGATTCGCCACAGATGACGGAGAACGGGCAGAGCAAGGTGAGGAAGAACAACGCCCGGCCTGAAGAACCGCAGCTGGGCGCGTGGAGGATCATGCGGGGCAAGACAGGCTCCTGGGAAGGTGTGAGCCCCCGAGGCTGCCATCAAGATCCTTAATTTTTCGTTAACGACATCTCCGGCAGCACAAGGCATGTCGTGATGGCGTGCTGCGTGGATGTTTCGTGGCGTTCCCAACTGTCACGATAACGATCTGTGCTGATACGCTATTGCTAATAGTGTGACAGATCCAAGCCAAATGCGGCCAATTTGGCGTCCAGCTGACCTGAGTTTGATAAATTTCCGGGTAGCTTGCTCCAAGTAGCAATAATATGCGGCTTCTGACCGCCTTGCCATGTGTAACTGCACGTTGCCGTTGGGGCGGCCCTGCTATTCCACGACTTGAACAGTCTTCACTTATATATGGCGTCAGCGGCTGAACGGTGAGCAGACAGCTTGGTCGCCGCGCCGAGGTGCCAGTAGTCCGATCTAGGCAGCATCGGTAAAAGTGCGGCATCCAGCAGTAGCGTCGGCGCTATGAGCCACAGGGGTCCGGCTACAAGGGTCCGTAGCCGCCACCCCCCGGCGTCACGATGCCCAGCACGTCGCCGGGCTCCAGATCGATGCGCACGGTGCTGGACAGAGCCCGCGTGCCGCCATTGGCCCGCTCGACCCATTGCCTTCCTTTCCTGCCATCAGCGCCGCCGGCTAGCCCGCGCGGCGCGACCATCCGGCCTGACGCCACGATCACCGCGGTCATCGGCTCCAGAAAGCGTAGGCGACGCACCACCCCGTCGCCGCCATGGCGTCGGCCCGCGCCGCCAGAGCCACGGTCGATCGAGAACTGCTCCAGCCGAACCGGATAGCGCAGCTCCAGTACCTCCGGATCAGTCATTCTCGTGTTGGTCATGTGGGTCTGCACCGCCGACTGGCCATCAAATCCAGCACCGGCCCCTGCCCCGCCGCAGATCGTCTCGTAGTACTGCCGGGTGGCATCGCCGAACAGCAGGTTGTTCATCGTGCCCTGGCTGCCGGCCAGCAGGCCGAGTGCTGCGAACAAAGCGTTGCAGACCGCCTGGCTGACCTCGGTGTTGCCAGCAACCACGGCGGCGCCAGGGGCTGGCGACAGGAAGGTGCCGGGGGGGATCACGATGGTCAGCGGCTTGAGGCAGCCCTCGTTGAGCGGGATGTCGACGCCGATCAGGCAGCGCATCACGTAGAGCACCACGGCACGGGTCACCGCCGGCGGCGCGTTGAAGTTATCCGGCGATTGCGGGCCGGTGCCGGTGAAGTCGATCATGGCACTGCGTGTCTCATGGTCGACGACGATGGCAACGCGCAGCCTGGCACCGCTGTCGAGCATGGTCTCGACGCCGCAATCGACCACGGTGTCCAGCGCGCGCCGCACGCTTTCCTCGGCATGGTCCATTACGTGGCGCATGTAGGCCCGCACCACGTCCCAGCCATGGTCCGCGACGATACGGGAGAGCTCGCGCAGGCCGGCCTCGTTGGACGCGACCTGCGCCTGGATGTCGGCGACGTTCATGTCGGGTGTACGGGCCGGATGGCGCGCGCCGGCAAGCAGCGCCCGGAACTCGGCCTCACGGAACCTGCCCTGATCGACCAGCAGGAAGTTGCGGATCACCACCCCTTCCTCGTCGAGCGTGCGCGAGCCCGGCGGCGTCGAGCCGGGCGTGAGGCCGCCGATGTCGGCATGGTGACCCCGCACGCCCACGAAGAAGCGGATCTCGGTGCCGCTCGGGTCGAACACCGGCGTGATCACGGTGATGTCTGGCAGGTGGGTCCCACCGGCATAGGGATCGTTTAGTGCCACCACGTCGCCGCGACGCAGCGTGCCGGCGCGATCGCGCAGGACCGTGCGCACGCTTTCGCTCATCGCGCCGAGATGCACCGGGACATGTGGCGCATTGGCGACCAGACCGCCGTCGGCATCAAAGATCGCGCAGGAGAAGTCGAGCCGCTCCTTGATGTTGACGCTCTGCGCGATGTTGCGCAGCACATGGCCGGCCTGTTCGGCGGCATGCATGAACTGCGCGTTGAACAGCTCGAGCAGCACTGGGTCCGGCCGATCGAGGCGGGTCACCGCCAAATTGCCCACGGCGCGGACGCGATGCAGCAGGATATGGTTCTGCGGCGTCACCTCGAGGCGCCAGCCTGGCTCGACGACAATGGTGCCGATCGGCTCGCGGATCAGGGCCGGACCATCCAGACGATGTCCCGGATACAGGGCCGCGCGATCGAACAGGCCCGCTCGATGCGTGTGGCAGTTGCTCCAGATCTCGATCGTCTCCAGAGGACGCGGCGCCGCGTCTCCGGCGGACGTCACGACCGGTTCGCGCACCGTCTCGCCGGGCATGGTGGCCTCTACGGCGACCGCCTCGACGACTAGCGGACGATCGGGGGCGTCGAAGCCGTAGCGCCGTCGGTGCAGAGCAGCAAAGGCGGTGCGCAGCCGGTCCGGCGGCCCGAACGGTACTTCCAGCGCAGAGTCGGTGCCGGACAGGCGCAGATGGACGCTGCAGACGGTGATGATCGCGGCTGGGTCGGCGCCCTGGTCGCGCAGCGCGTGGGCGGCGTCGGCAGCGAGGCGATCGCGAAGCGCCGTCAGGTCGATCAGGATCGCGTCGTCGAGCGGACGTTCGACCGCCTGCTGCTTGAGCACGGTCTGGTCGGCCAGCCCCATGCCATACGCGGACAGCACGCCAGCGAAGGAATGCAGGAACACGCGGTCCATGCCCAGCGCGTCTGCAACCAAGCATGCATGCTGGCCGCCGGCACCACCGAAGCATTGCAGGGTGAAGCCCGACAGGTCGTGTCCCTTGCGGGTGGAAACCTGAGCCACGGCGTTGGCCATGTTGGCGACCGCGATGCGCAGGAAGCCCTCGGCGATGTCGCGCGGGTCGCGACGCTCGCCGGTGTCGCGAGCAAGCCTGTCGGCGAGTTCAGCAAAGCCGTTGCGCACCGCGTCGAGATCGAGCGGCTGGTCGCCGTTCGGGCCGAAGATCGCCGGGAACTGCGCCAGCTGGATCTTGCCGATGCAGAGATTGGCGTCGGTGACAGTAAGCGGGCCGCCGTTGCGGTAGCAGGCTGGCCCGGGACGGGCACCGGCGCTGTCGGGCCCGACACGGAACCGTCCCCCGTCGGCATGGAGGATCGAACCGCCGCCGGCGGCGACCGTGTTGATCGCCAGCATCGGCACGCGCAGCCGCACGCCGGCGAGTTCGGTCTCGAGGGTGCGCTCGAAGGCGCCGGCATGCAGGGCGACGTCGGTGGAGGTGCCGCCCATGTCGAACGTGACCAGGCGGTCGATGCCAGCCATTGCTGCTGTTCGGACCGCGCCCACGAGGCCACCGGCCGGCCCCGACAGGATGGCGTCCTTGCCGGAGAAGGCGTGCGCGTTGGTCAGGCCGCCGTGCGACTGCATGAAGAATAAAGGCGTGTCGCCGAGCGCCGAAGCAAGCGCGTCGACATGGCGGCGCAGCACCGGCGAGAGGTAGGCATCCACCACAGTGGTATCGGCGCGCGGCAACAGACGGAGCAGCGGGCTGACCGCGTGGCTGGCCGATACCTGGGCGAACCCGGCCTCGCGCGCCAGCTCGGCGATACGTGCTTCCTGGGCCGGGTGAGCCCAGGCATGGATCAGGGCGACAGCGCAGGAATCAATGCCATCGGCTAGGGCCTCGGCCAGCACTGTCCGGAGGGCCGGCTCGTCGAGCGGCTCGAGCACGACGCCGTCCGCGGCCACCCGTCCAGCGACCTCGACCACCTGCTCGTGCAACAGATCGGGCAGGACGATGTCGAGCGCGAACAGGTCCGGCCGGGCCTGATGGCCAATGCGTGCCATGTCGGCAAAGCCGCGATTGACCAGCATCAGGGTGCGCGCACCGCGACGCTCCAGCAGGGCATTGGTGGCGACGGTGGTGCCCATCTTGACCGCATCGATCGCACCGGCCGGGATCGGCACATCGGGGGTGAGGCCCAACATCCGGCAGATCCCGGCCAGGGCGGCATCG
>CAXSHC010000258.1:0-4577 GCA_964236745.1 uncultured Acetobacteraceae bacterium | reverse complement strand
ACCATCCGCTCGATGCCGCTCAGCTCGTTCCAGAGCTGGTGGCCGAGATGCAGGCCGGGGGGCCCGCGCATGACGCTGGCGAACCGGGTGGCGCCCCGCCGGAGATAGGGAACCAGCAGGTCCGCCCAGCGCAGCGCGTGCTCGGCAAACCAGTGCGGCAGGCTCGGCGCCAGCAGCTGTCCCAGGGCGTGCTGCGGCTCGCCGTGCGTCGCCAGCAGTCCCAGCGCCGGGAACCACAGGCCGGCGATCCGGGACAGGTGGTCGGCGACCAGAACAAGGAACACCAGCCCGTGGCGCTCGTCGGCGAAGCGGTAGGCGAAGTGGAAGTCGTCGAGCACGATGCTGCCCTGGGCCTGCAGCGCGTGACCGTCCACCGGGCTCGGCCAAACCGGGCGTCCGCTCGACACGAAGCCGACGATGCGGTCCTGCCAGCTGCCGTCCAGGCCATGGCGCAGGTGGTTGCGGTCCACCGCCCGCATCCGCCCGTGCTCGTCGGGGAAGACCAAGGAGCGCTGCATCAGCCGGTCGACCTCCCAGACCACGGGACGGGCGGCGAGGTGGTCGAGGCAGAGGCTGCCGATCGCCGCTCTTGTCGCCGGGTTGACCCGCAGGAACGCCGCCATGCGGTCGTCCAGCGCCGGCACCACGCGTTCCAGGACCTGGTCCATCAGGGCCCGAAGCAGCGGCAGCGCCTTCAGCCTCAGCAGGACGGCCAGCTCCGGGGGCAGGCGGTGCGGATGGTCGCCCACCATCTGCATCCGGTGGTCGAGGAACCAGGTGGCGCGCGTGCCGGCTTCCGGGTTCGCCAGCTCGAGCAGCAGCAAGGGTGCGAAGCCGGTGAACAGCGCGTCGGCGCGCCAGCCGGGCAGGAACGCCTGCACCGGCTGGTCGCAATGAAGCAGCGGCACGGTGTCGCCGGGCACCCGGACAGACGAGCGGGCGTGCAGGCGTATGTGGAAGCCGCCATCGACCACGATGAGCGGGTCGTCGACCAGGAACGGCTCGTCCGGCACCGCCGCGGAGGTCATCGACGAAGCTCCATGGACGCCATCATGCCCGGCCCCCGTGGCGGCGCAAACGAGACATCACGAACGGGCCCCGGCGACCGGCCGCGGCACCGCCGGCGCCCGTGTCCGGCACACCGGCGCACTTGGCCTCAGCCGGCAGCAGCCGACAAGCGCCAGATGCACAGCCGCGCCGCGCCGTGCGAACGCTCCGCCAGCAGCGGCAGAAGCGTCGGAACCGGCTCCCCGGCCGCGACCTCCGCCACCGCCAGGGCGTTTCGCGCCACCCAGCCCGACAACACCAGCGCCGACAAGGCCGGCGCCACCAGGCCGGCGCCGTAGGGCGGATCAAGGAACACCAGCCCGGCATCGCCCCAGCCGGGACGCGGTGCCGGCGGACGCAGCGCGTCGCCGGCCAGCGCCAGGGCGCGCGTCGCCATCCGGCAGCCGGCGATGTTGGCGCGGGCGCAGGCGAGCGCCGCCCGGTCGCGTTCCAGGAACACCGCGCGCGTGGCACCGCGGGACAGTGCTTCCAGCCCGAGCGCGCCGGTGCCGGCGAACGCGTCCACCACGCCGCCCTCCAGCGCGTCGCCGCGCCAGGGCGCGTGGCCGAGCATGTCGAACAGCGCCTGCCGCACCCGGTCCGCGGTGGGGCGGGTGGCCGCTGCGGGCACCGACAGGACGCGGCCGCGCAGGGTGCCGGCGATGATGCGCATACGCCGGCTTCAGGCCCGCGTCACGCCTTGGGCAGCTGCTCGCGCAGCACCTTGCCGGTGACCTCCTCCAGCTCCGAGCGGCGCAGCTCGCTGAGCTGGAACGGCCCGTAGGAGGTGCGTATCAGCCGGCTGACGTGGAAGCCCAGGCTGGTCATCACCCGGCGGATCTCGCGGTTGCGGCCTTCGCGCAGCGCCACGGTGATCCACGCGTTGTCGCCCTTGACGCTGTCGAGCCCGGCCTCGATCGAGCCGTAGCGTATGCCGTCCACCACCGGGCCACGCGCCAGCTCGCGCAGCTGGCGCTCGTCCACCTGCCCGAACACGCGCACCCGGTAGCGCCGGATCCAGCCGTTCGACGGCAGCTCGAGCTGCCTGGCCAGGGCGCCGTCGTTGGTCAGCAGCAGCAGCCCCTCGCTGTTGAGGTCGAGCCGGCCCACCGACACCACGCGCGGCAGCCCGGGCGGCAGGGCCGCGAACACGGTGGGGCGGCCTTCAGGGTCCTTGTGCGTGGTCACCAGCCCGTCCGGCTTGTGGTAGCGCCACAGCCGGGTGCGGTCGGGCTGGTCCACCACGCGGCCCGCCACCTGCACGGTGTCGCCCGGCTGCACAAAGGTGGCGGGATGGACCACCGCCTGGTTGTTCAGCCGGATCTTGCCGTCCGCCAGCAGCTTCTCCGCGTCGCGCCGGCTGGCGACGCCCGCGCGCGCCAGCCACTTGGCGATGCGCTCGCCGCGTGCCGCATCCGGTTCCGGCGCGTCGCCGCTCACGACCGTCCCCCCGCCGCCGCCGACACCAGCGCCTGGAACACAAGCCGGTCGCCCGGGTCGATCGTGAACTCCGGATGCCATTGCAGTCCGAGGCAGAAGCGCCGGTCCGGGTCCTCGATCCCCTCGATCACTCCGTCCGGCGCGCGCGCGTTGATCAGCGCCCGGCCGGGATCGCGCACCGCCTGGTGGTGCGACGAGTTCACCTGCATCTCGGCCGCCCCCACGATCCGCGCCAGCAGCGTGCCGGGCTCGATGCGCACCGTGTGCCCCGGCTCGTGTCGCGGGTTCGGCTGCTCGTGCGGCAGCGCATCCGCCACGCCGTCCGGGATGTGCTGGATCAGCGTGCCGCCGAGTGCTACCGCCAGCAGCTGCTGCCCGCCGCAGATGCCCAGCACGGGCATGTCCCGCTCGATCGCGCCGCGAAGCAGGGCCAGCTCGGCCGCCGTGCGTTCCCCCTTCAGCACCACCGTGTCGTGCCGATCGCCGGCGCCATACAATGCCGGGTCGACGTCGAACGCCCCGCCCGTCACCACCAGCGCGTCAATCGCGTCCAGCATCCCGTCCGCCAGCGCCGCATGGTGCGGCAGCGCCAGCGGCAGCCCGCCGGCTTCCGCCAGGCTGGCGATGTAGTTGGCGCGCAGCGCGTACCACGGATAGGCCGAATAGGATGCGGGTCCCGTTCTGCTTCCCGCCTCGCTGTCCAGGGTGACGCCGATCACGGGGCGGGTGCGCTTCATTCGCCCTGGTTAGAGCAATATCGTGCGCCATGGAATTGCGCCCCGAACCCTCAAACCGAACCAACACCCCGACGCAGGCCGGCCCGATGCAGGTCGCCCTGCGCGAAGCGCGCGCCGCCGGGGCGCGGGGCGAGGTGCCGGTCGGCGCGGTGGTGCTGGCGCCGGACGGGCGGATGCTGGCCTCCGCGGGCAACGAGGTGGAGCAACGCCGCGACGCCTCCGCCCATGCCGAGCTGCTCGCCCTGCGCGCGGCGGCCACAGTGCTCAACCAGACCAGGCTCGACGGGTGCAGCCTGGTGGCCACCCTGGAGCCGTGCCCGATGTGCGCCGCCGCGTGCTCGCACTTCCGCGTCGCCCGCGTCGTGTTCGGCGCCTACGACCCGAAGGGCGGCGGGGTGGAGCACGGCCCGCGCTTGTTCCGGCAGCCCGGCTGCCTGCACCGGCCGGAGGTGGTCGGCGGCGTGCGCCAGCGCGAAGCCGCAACCCTGCTGCGCGATTTCTTCCGCACCCTTCGCGGCTAACGCAGGTTTCATCGCCGCGTAGGGGTGAAGCAGGGCGGCAAGGCCCATCTTCCGCTGCATCGTCGACCGTCCCATACCGGCCGGCTCCCTTCCCGAAACAACAGGAACACCATGCCGGACGCCACGCAGAACCTTCGTCCCCGCTCCCGCCTGGTCGCCACCGCGTGCGCCGTGCTGCTCGCGGGCACCACCCTTGGCGGCGTCGCCCCGGCACGCGCGCAGAACGCCCTCCAGCCGAGCGGCATGAGCCAGCACCTGCCGGACTTCGTCGACCTGGCCAAGCAGGTGCGGCCGGCGGTGGTGTCCATCACCTCCATGCTCAAGGATGACGGCTCCGACGACGAGCAGGGCGGCGGCGGCGGCGGTGGCGGGGGCCAGCAGATGCCGTTCCCGTTCCCGTTCGCGTTCCCGATGCAGCCGCAGAACCACGGCTCGCGCACCGTCGAGGCACGCGGCTCCGGCTTCATCATCTCCGCCGACGGCTACATCGTCACCAACAACCACGTGGTGAAGGGCGCCTCCTCGGTCAGCGTTACCCTGGACGACGGCACGGTGCTCAAGGCCAAGGTGGTCGGCCACGACAGCGGCACCGACATCGCCCTGCTCAAGGTCAAGCCGTCCGCCAAGCTGTCCTTCCTACAGCTGGGGGAAAGCGACGACGTGCAGCCGGGCGAATGGGTGATCGCGGTCGGCAACCCGTACGGGCTCGGCGGCTCCGTCACCGCCGGCATCGTGTCGGCGCGCGGCCGCGACATTGGCGATGGCCCGTACGAAAGCTTCATCCAGGTCGACGCGCCGATCAACCGCGGCAACTCCGGCGGCCCGCTGTTCA
>CAXSHC010000257.1:0-4578 GCA_964236745.1 uncultured Acetobacteraceae bacterium | reverse complement strand
AGCTTGTCCTTGTTGTACATCAGCTCCTCGCGCGTTTCGGTGGCGAACTCGTAGTTCGGTCCCTCGACGATCGCGTCCACCGGGCAGGACTCCTCGCACAGGCCGCAATAGATGCACTTGGTCATGTCGATGTCGTAGCGCGTGGTGCGACGCGAGCCGTCTTCGCGCGGTTCCGCCTCGATGGTGATGGCTAGTGCCGGGCATACCGCCTCGCACAGCTTGCAGGCGATACAGCGTTCCTCGCCATTGGGATAGCGGCGCAGGGCATGCTCGCCCTTGAAGCGCGGGCTGTAATGCGCCTTCTCGTGCGGATAGTTGATGGTGGCTTTGGGCGTAAACATGGCGCGAAGCGTGACGCCAAGTCCGCCGATCAGTTCGGCCAGGAGGAAGGACCGTGCGGTCCGGTCAAGCAGAGCCATCAACTGATACCATGGTGCGGCAGGCCGGGCAGCAGCCCGGTGGCCATGAGGAAGCCCGCGGTCAGGACCATCCAGACCAGCGAGAACGGCAGGAAGATCTTCCAGCCGAGGCGCATCAGCTGGTCGTAGCGGTAGCGCGGAAAGGTGGCGCGCACCCAGATGAACATGAACAGCACGAACACGATCTTCAGGATCAGCCAGATCGGCCCGGGCAGCCAAGTGAAGGGCGCGATGTTGAACGGCGCCAGCCAACCTCCCAGGAACAGGATGCTGGTCATGGCGGACATCAGGATCATGTTCATATATTCGCCGAGAAAGAACAGCCCGAAAGCAAGGGCGCTGTATTCGACGAAGAACCCCGCCACCAGCTCGCTTTCGCCCTCGGGCAGGTCGAACGGCGCCCGGTTGGTCTCGGCAAGGGACGAGATGAAGAAGATCACGAACATCGGCAGCATCGGCAGGCAGAACCACACGCGGCGCTGCGCCAGGATGATGTCGTTGAGGTTCAGCGAGCCCACGATCAGCAGGATGGAAACGATCACCAGCCCGAGCGACACCTCGTAGGACACCATCTGCGCCGCCGAGCGCAGCCCGCCCATGAAGGCGTATTTGGAGTTGGAAGCCCAGCCGGCAATCAGGATGCCGTAAACCCCCAGCGACGACACCGCGAACAGGTAGAGCACGCCGACGTTGATGTTGGCGATGGCCCAGCCGTTGTTGGTCGGGATCACCGCCCACGCGATCATCGCCAGCACAAAGGTCAGGAACGGGGCCAGGAGGTAGAGCGCGCGGTTCGCGCCGGACGGGATCACCGTTTCCTTGGTCAGCATCTTGATCGCGTCGGCGAAGGTCTGCAGCAGCCCGAACGGGCCGACCACGTTGGGCCCCTTGCGCAGCTGCATGGCACCGAGGATCTTACGCTCGCCATAGACCAGGTAGGCCACCGCCATCAGAAGCGGCACCAGCACGGCCAGGCATTCCAACGCAGTCAGCAGCAGCAGGCCGAATGCCGTGTGCAGGAAGAAGTGGTCCACGCGCCGCTACTCCGCCGCCTGTACGACCGGATGCACCAGGACGCGCGAGCATTCCGCCATGGTGGCGCTGGCCCGGCTGATCACGTTGGTCTGGTAGTAGTCGTGGATCGGGTTGCTGAAGGCGGCGTTGCCCAGGGCGCCCGGGTTACCTGCGGGGCCGGACAGGTCGGTGGCACCAAAGCGCGGCAGGCCCTGGCGTGCGAACACCGGGTTCACCTCAGCCAGGCGGCCGCGGACCGCTGGCAGGTCGTCGTAGGGCAGCTTATGACCGACCACCTCAGAGAACGCGCGCAGGATGCGCCAGTCCTCTCGCGCCTCGCCGGGCGGGAACACCGCCCCGAAGGCGATCTGTACCCTGCCCTCAGTATTCACGTAGGTGCCGGGCTTCTCGACATAGGCGGCCCCGGGCAGGATCACGTCGGCGCGTGCGGCGCCGGCATCGCCGTGGTGACCCTGGTAGATCACGAAGGTGTCCGGGCCGATCCGCCCGGCGCCGATCTCGTCTGCGCCCAGCAGCCAGAGCACGTCGACGCCGCCGCTCATCATGCCGGCAACCGAACGGCTGCCCGCGCGCGGCACGAAGCCGAGGTCGAGGGCCGCCACGCGCGAGGCGGCATGATGCAGCACGTTGAAGCCGTGCCAATCGGGAGTGAGCGCGCCGACGCTCGACGCCAGCGCCCAGGCGGCGGCCAGCACGGCGGCGCCATCCTCGCGGGCGATGGCCCCATGGCCGACCACGATCATGGGCCGCTTGGCCGCCTTGAGCGCGTCTGCGAAAGCCACGCCGCCGTCGAGCAGCCCGGCCAGCGCCGACGGACGGTCGCCCAGCAGCTCGACGCCATAGGTGAGGTCGGGCCCGGGTGCGGCGATCACGCCCACGGGGAAATTTCCGGCCAGCCAGCGCTTGCGTATCCGGGCGTTGATCACCGGCGATTCGTGGCGCGGGTTGCAGCCGACCAGAAGCAGCGCGTCCGCTTCCTCGATACCGGCGATGCCGGTGTTGAAGGTGTAGAACTCGCGCCGGCTGGTGTCGTACTGCGCGCCGTCCTGCCGGCAATCGGTGTTGCCGGAGCCCAGTGCTGTCATCAGGTCCTTGAGCGCCACCATGCTCTCGGCATCACACAGGTCGCCGACAATGGCGCCGATGCGCTCACCCTTCATGCCCTCCAGCCGGCGCGCGATCGCCACGAACGCGTCCTGCCAGCTCACCGGCTGCAACTTGCCATGCACGCGCAGCCATGGACGGTCGAGGCGTCGGCGACGCAAGCCATCGAACGAGAACCGGCCCTTGTCGGACATCCATTCCTCGTTCACCTCGTCGTTGGTGCGCGGCTGGATGCTCAGCACCTCGGCACCACGGGCGCAGGCGCGTATGTTGGTGCCGGTGGCGTCGAGCACGTCGATCGTGTCGGTGCGATTCAACTCCCAGGGCCTAGCGGTAAAGGCACTGGGCCTAGAAGTCAGCGCACCCACCGGGCAGATGTCGATCAGGTTGCCGGACAGCTCCGAGGTCAGCGCCTTCTCGACATAGGTGGTGATCTCCATGTTCTCGCCGCGCGACGTCGCGCCGAGCTCGGGCACCCCGGCCACCTCGGACGCGAACCGGATGCAGCGCGTGCACTGGATGCAGCGCGTCATCACCGTCTTGACCAGCGGGCCGAGATACTTGTCCTGCACCGCGCGCTTGCTTTCGGCATAGCGCGAATGATCGGAGCCGTAGGAGAAGGCCTGGTCCTGCAGGTCGCACTGGCCGCCCTGGTCGCAGATCGGGCAATCCAGCGGATGGTTGATGAGCAGGAACTCCATCACCGCGCGGCGGGCACGCCTGACCACCTCGGTGTCGGTCCTGACCACCATGCCGTCCATGACGGGATAGCCACAGGAAGCGACCGGCTTCGGCGCCTTCTCGATCTCGACCAGACACATGCGGCAGTTGCCGGCGATGCTCAGGCGCTCATGGTAGCAGAAGCGCGGGATCTCCTTGCCGGCTGCCTCGCAGGCCTGAAGCACGGACGAGCCGTTCGCAACCTCGACCTGGATGCCGTCGACGGTGACCTTGGCCATGATCCCCTACTCCGCCGCCATCGGCAGGTTGTCCGGCGTCACCACCGCGGGGATCGCCCCGTGTGCCGCCTTGTACGCCCTGATGCGCTCTTCCATCACCGGGCGGAAGTGGCGGATCAGCCCCTGAATCGGCCAGGCGGCGGCGTCGCCCAGCGCGCAGATGGTGTGGCCTTCCACTTGGCGCGTCACCTGCTCGAGCATGTCGATCTCTTCCGGCTCGGCGCGGCCTTCCACCATGCGGTACATCACACGCATCATCCAGCCGGTGCCCTCGCGGCATGGCGTGCACTGGCCGCAGCTTTCGTGCTTGTAGAAGCGCGAGAACCGGGCGATGGCGCGGATGATGTCGGTGGACTTGTCCATGACGATGATGGCCGCAGTGCCAAGCCCGGACTGCACCGCGCGCAAGCTGTCGAAGTCCATCAGCACGGTGTCGCACACCGATTTCGGGATCAGCGGCACCGAACAGCCCCCGGGGATCACCGCCAGCAGGTTGTCCCAGCCGCCGCGCACGCCGCCGGCATGGGTCTCGATGATGTCGCGCAGCGGAACGCCGAGCTCCTCCTCCACCACGCACGGCCTGTTCACGTGGCCCGAGATCGCCATCAGCTTGCTGCCGACGTTGTTGGGTCGGCCCAGCCCAGCGAACCAGGCGGCGCCGCGACGCAGGATGGTGGCGGCGACAGCGATGCTTTCCACGTTGTTCACCGTGGTCGGGCAGCCATACAGCCCCATCGCCGCCGGGAACGGCGGCTTCATGCGCGGCAGGCCCTTCTTGCCCTCGATGCTTTCCAACAGCGCGGTTTCCTCGCCGCAGATATAGGCGCCGGCGCCACGGTGGATGAAGAAGTCGAAGTCCCAGCCCGAGCCGCACGCGTTCGGACCGATCAGGCCAGCCTCGTACGCCTCGTCGATCGCGAACTGCAGGTGACGGGTCTCGTTCCAGTACTCGCCGCGAATGTAGATGTAGGCGGTGTGCGCCCCCATCGCGAACGAG
The DNA here is from genome assembly GCA_964236745.1 of uncultured Acetobacteraceae bacterium. GTDB lineage: Bacteria > Pseudomonadota > Alphaproteobacteria > Acetobacterales > Acetobacteraceae > Lichenicola. The sequence continues at coordinate 64 of CAXSHC010000257.1, read as the reverse complement.
GCGATCAGCGCGCTCTCGATCAGCTTGTGCGGTTCGTGCCTGAGGATCTCACGATCCTTACAAG
>CAXSHC010000256.1:0-4595 GCA_964236745.1 uncultured Acetobacteraceae bacterium | reverse complement strand
CGCGGTCGCGACCTCCGCGAGCCCGTCGCCGGGACCCTGCTTCATCTCGATCACCACCCAGCGGTCGTAATCGGCGGCGTCCAGCGCGCACCCGGCCGCACCGTGGTCGCAGCGCGGGGAAGCGAACGGGCCGAGTTCCGGCTCGGCCATATGGTAGTGCGCCAGCACCGGGATCGCTTCGCGTATCGCCTCGACGGGATCGTCGCCGGCCAGGAACACGCAGGCGGTGTCGAGATGGGCGCGCACGTTGGGATGCCCGGTCTGCTGCACGAGCGCCAGCATGTCACGCCAATGGTTGAGGAAGTCCGCACCGTAGACCGGCGGCACCGGCTCCAGCCCAAGCGTCAGCCCGCCTTCCGAGGCGATCCCGCCCAGCACGCGCAGCCGCTTGGCCGCCAGCGCCATGGCTTCGCCCGACGGCATGGCGCCGCGCAGGCGGCTTTTCGGCGCGCCGAACACCGCGACCTTGGCACCCAGGACCTCGGCGATCCGCGCCAGAACGCGCATGTGCGCGCACATGGCGTCGAACGCGTCGTTTGCTCCCAGCAGCGCGACCTCGGGCCGGCCGAAGAACACTGCCTGCAGCGAGCTCACGACCAGACCCGCCTCGTCACAGCCGCGGCGGAACGATCGGAGCCGCGATGGCGTCAGGTCCCCCCAGCCGGCGATGCGGGTCGGCGCCACCTCCACGCCCTCCGCGCCGTGCTCCGCCAGCAGCGCGAAGGCCCTGTCCTCGGCGTCAGGCGCCCAGGCGAGGTTGGAAACGCCCAGACGCCTCATGCAGGCCGCTCGGCGTCGATGAAGCGGCCCAGGGCGTCCAGCACCCCGTTGCGGTCGAGGATGTAGCCGTCGGTGCCGCCGAACTCCGCCGCGTGCACCGTGCGCATGTCGTAGCGGGCCTGCGGCGCCGCTTCCGCGCCGATGCGGCGGTCGGGGAAGAACCGCGCGCGCATCTCCTCCATCGACAGCGGCTCGGTGGCGAGGTTGACCACGCCGAGGCGGCGGGTGCGCGCGGTATGGAGGTCGGCGGTCAACCGTTGCAGCGGATACCATTGGAACGCCGACGCCCCGTTGATCACGTGCAGCCGGTTGTCGTGCATCAGGTCGAAGATCGCGTTCTTCTTCAGCCCGGTGCCGAACAAGGCCGGCAGGCGCACGATCTGGCTGGACGGAAAGCGCTGCGCCACCCATCGCTCCAGCATCAGGCGGTTCGCGCCGTATGGATGCAGCCCGTCCAGCACCGGCTGGTCCGCCTCGGTGACGTCGATCGGGATGCCGTACACGTCCACCGTCGAGATCAGGGTGAAGTTGTCGGCGGCGACCGTGTCGAGATGCGCGATCAGCCCCTCGATGCGCGCGAGGTCCTCGGCCGGGTTCTGGTTCGCCCACCACTTCACCGCCGACACGCCGGCGCACACCACGTCGCCGAAGCGCATGCCGTCGATCCCGTCGATGCTCGACGAGTTGTAGAACGCGTCGAAGCGCTGCTGCGACACGAGGTTGGAACCGACAAAGCCGGTGTGGCCGATCAGGGCGCGCGTGCCTATCTGGTTCATGCCGCTCACCCGTGATCCTGCGTTTGCAGGCTGCGCGACACGATGTCGCGGCGGAGCGGGCTCGCCAGCGGCGAGAAGCCGCGCTCGCGGCTGGATTCGATGAAAGCCAGGATGCGCTCCATGGCAAAGAAGATGGTGTCGATCTTGCCGGACATGACGTGGAACACGCGGCCGCGTCGGAACACCGAGCAGGAACGGTCGTCGAAGTTGCCGACGGGCTTGGTCTTGATCGCCAGCTGGGGACCCACGAAGCGGAAGCTTTCCTTGAACGTGGGCAGGTAGCGCGACACCTGCGCTTCCATCGCCGCCACCTTGGCGTCCACCGTGTCGGACGACACGCTGTCGCGTATGGATTGCGCTTCCCGGGCGTTGGTGACACGGGCGAGCGGCGTGTGCGGCACGCTGGACAGGGTGTAGATGTTCGGATCCTCGGTCGGATACACCGAGCACAGCGGCCCGTCGACAAAGGTCGCCGCCGGAAACGCGTGGTCGGTCTCGTAGTAAAGAAGCATGGTGGGCTCGTAGAAGAACGGCATCGGCATGCCGAGCTGCTGGCCCCAGCTCGCGTCGATCAGCAGGTCATACGGCTCGCCTTCCACCAGCACCGCGTCGGGCGCTTCCTCGATGCTGGAAACGCGGTGGTTCAGCACCAGGCTGTCGCCGAGCAGCTCGGAGAAGAAGCGGCGCGCCTGCTCGATCAGCAGCACGCGCTCGCTTGTGAGCATCAGCCCCGCCACCTCGCGCATCGGCACGGAGGTTTCGCTCTGCTCGCGGAAGTCGATGCCGGTGGAGGTCATGATCAGCCGGTAGGTGGCGAAGTCGATCAGGCTTTCGGCCTTGGGAACGGCGTAGATGTTCTCGGCTACCTCGCGGCTCAGCTGCGGGTAGCGCTCCATGAAGCGCATGAAGCCGTCCCGCGACTGCACCCGCGTGCCGTGGTGGCGCGGATAATGGAAGCCGAGATGGAGGCGGAACTGATTGTTGCCGGACGCCTCGTGCAGTGGGCGATGGTGCTGCTCGAACACCTTGATCTCGAAGCCGAGCGCCTTGAGCGAGCTGCCCAGGTGGCAGCCGTACCAGCCGGCGCCGATGATCGCGACCCTCGAAACCATGGCCATCCCCCAGCCGTGCCATTTGGCGCAACAAGCCCGCAGCTTAGCCGAGGATGCGCCGGACAGGCCAGCCCGCATCCCTGCAAACGTTGCGATAACGTATCCTGGCCTATCAGTCGATCTTGAAGTTGAACACCTGCATCATCTGCATCGGCACGGCCACGCCGTTCTGTCTCGCGGGATGGAAATGCCAGTGCGACACCGCCTCCGTCGCGGTGCGGTCGAGGTCGGGATGGCCGGACGACACCGCCACCTCCACCGACGACACCGCGCCGTCCGTGCCCACGGCCACCAGCATCTCGACCGAGCCTTCCTCCCCACGCCTGCCGGCGGCGCGCGGATAAGGCGGCATCTTGTTGGCGCGGCGGTCGTCTGGCGAGGCCGGTATCACCCGTGGGTCGTCCTGATGGCCGTAGCCAAGCCCGTCCGCCGGGTCGAGGTCGACCTCGGGCTGCGACGCGCTGGCCTGCTTCGGCGGCGCGGGCGCTGGCGCCTGCACCTCCGCCTTGGGCGGCGCGTCCGGCGGCAACGCGTCCGCGTCGTGCGACGGCGCGGTCGGGGGCAGGCTGGGCCGGTCAGGTGCCGCCTGCGGCTGCGCGGGGCCCGGCGGTGCGGGCGGGACCGGCGGGCTCGGGTTGGCCGGCGGCGTCGGCTTGGAGCCGCCGGCGTAGCGGTTCTGATCCTCGACCATGTCGATCGTCGGCGGGTCCGTCTGCGCGGCGGGCGGCGGCGCCGGCTGCGTGGGGGCGAGCAGGCCTGGAAACAGGTGCGGGGCTTCCAGCACCGCCACGGTCGCCAGCACGTGCAGCAGCACGGCGATGACCGCCGCCACGATCAGGATGCGTCGGCGGTGGCGGCCGCCCCAGCCGCGCGACGGCACGAACAGCCGGACGCGCGGTGCCGCGCCGACCGTCGCCCCCCGGCCGGCGACCGGACGCCGCGTCCGCGCCGACGACGCCACTGCTCAGGCCCGCAGCCGGTCCGGGATCAGCAGGCCGAGCCGGTCGGGGATGTCCCAGATCTCGCGCACGCTGCGCAGCGGCTTGAAGCCCGCACGCAGGTAGGTGGGCAGGGCGCGCGGATGGTCCGCCGTGCAGGTGTTGACCCGCACCGCACCGTTCTGGCTGCCGGCGCGTGCCAGCGCCACCGCGACCGCCAGCAGCCCCGGGCCGGCGCCGGTGCCGATCGCGTGCGGCATCAGGCCGAAATAGCCCAGGTTGACGTCGCGCCCGTTCCGCCCGTCCAGCTCAAAGAAGCCGGCGGGCTCGCCGTTGCGGTAGAGCACATAGATCACGGTCGCCGGGTCCGCCAGAAGGGCCGCAATCTCAACGTCCGGCGCCGCCCGTCGCAGCCACCAGCAGTAGCTCTGGCCGACGGTATCATAGAGGTAGCGGTAGAACCCGACGCTCGGGCGCGACGCCCGCACCAGCGCGTCGCCGGCGGGCAGGGCCGGCGCCTGCACCGCGACCCCGGGCTCGAGGCGAAGGAACGTGACCTCGACCGCGATCCGCGTGGTCTGGTCGGACAGGAACTGGCGGGACGTCGTCATCGGCAGCGGGGTCCTGCGGATAAAGCCAGCAACAAACCGAACGCCGACAGGTTCAGTCGTCCAGGAACGAGCGCAGCTTGCGGCTCCGGCTCGGGTGCTTGAGCTTGCGAAGCGCCTTGGCCTCGATCTGTCTTATGCGCTCGCGCGTCACGTTGAACTGCTGCCCGACCTCTTCCAGCGTGTGGTCGGTGTTCATGCCGATGCCGAAGCGCATGCGCAACACGCGCTCCTCGCGCGGCGTGAGCGAGGAAAGCACGCGGGTGGTGGCTTCGCGCAGGTTGGTCTGGATCGCGGCGTCGAGCGGGATGACGGCGGTCTTGTCCTCGATGAAGTCGCCGAGGTGGCTGTCCTCCTCGTCGCCGATCGGCGTTTCTAGGG
>CAXSHC010000255.1:0-4601 GCA_964236745.1 uncultured Acetobacteraceae bacterium | reverse complement strand
GACATGAACACCAGCGCGCCGTCGTAGCTCGCGTAGCGCTGATACTCCTCGAACTTGGCCTGCGCCTTCGCGTCGGTCTCGTCCACGATGAGGGTCAGCAGCGTGTAGATGTAGAGCTTGCGCGGGTCGCGCCCTGCCGCCGCGGCCTGGCGGCGGATGTCGGCCACATAAGCTTTCAGGATCGGCTTGGTCGGCGCGGCCACGAACACGCACTCGGCATGCTGCGCCGCGAACGCTTTGCCGCGACCGGAGGCGCCGGCCTGATAGATCACCACGCTGCGCTGCGGGGAAGGCTCGCACAGGTGGAAGCCCGGTACCTGGAAGAAGCGGCCGTCGTGGCCGATCTCATGCACTTTCTCGGGATGGGCGAAGATGCGGGCCTCACGGTCGCGCACCACCGCACCTTCTTCCCAGCTTCCTTCCCACAGCTTGTAGAGCACCTCCACGTACTCGTCGGCGACGTCGTAGCGGTCGTTGTGCGCTACCTGGGAGGATTGGCCGAGATTGCGGGCACCGCTGTCGAGGTACGAGGTGACGATGTTCCAGCCGGCGCGCCCCTTGGTAAGGTGGTCGATCGTCGACATGCGCCGGGCGAACGGGTACGGATGCTCGAACGAGATCGACGCGGTAATCCCGAAGCCCAGGTGCTCGGTCACGACCGCCATGGCAGGCACCAGTTGCAGAGGATCGTTGACCGGGATCTGCGCGCCCTGCCGGATGGCATGCTCCGCACTGCCTTTGTAAACATCGTAGACACCCAGCACGTCGGCGATGAAGATGCCGTCGAACACCCCGCGCTCCAGCGTCTTTGCTAGTCCGGTCCAGTACTCCAGGTCCTTATACTGCCAGGAATGATCCCGCGGATGGGCCCAGAGCCCCGGGGACTGATGCCCGACGCAGTTCATGTCGAACGCGTTGAAGCGGATCTGCGTCGTCATTCGAATCTCCGATGAATGGGCTGCCAGCGCAGCTTTCGTGCCTGCTTGCCTGCCCAGATCGCGCTCAGCGGGACCACAACCGCGCCGGCGGCGATGCCGAGGCTGATGTCGAGCACGAGGTTGTCGCCGAACCGCTTGCTGATGCCGTGAAGGACGATGATCTCCTGCCCCGGCGATGCGGCTGCGTCCCGATGCCGGCCCTTGATGGGCTCAGGACTGATGCCCGGCCTGCCGCAGCGCACCGCGCGACGCCAGCCCGGCATGGATGGCGGTGGACCGACAAGTGCTGCTGCCGGGTGTCCGTTGGAACTTCGAATGAAGTTGGAGGAACCACCATTCTGCGTCCTTGATTGTCTATCATCAGATTCTATCGTTGATTGAGGAATGTCTAGGCTTATGCGATGAAAATCCAGCCCTTAGGAAAAGCACGTTACTAATAGTACAATAAGGGTGCGATCAACGAGCCCATCGCAGGCTTGTAATTGCTTCCCGAACTGGACCTGCGCCGCGCGGCGCGACGAACCGGCTTCTTTTAGATGACCGGCCACGGCAGACAGGAAACGCTGGTCGATGCGAGGCTGCAGCCCAAGCGTTGCACCATGCCATCCAGGTCACCGATTGCTGGCACCTGATGGATAATGCCGACGCCGCGCTTCTCGACCACGTGGGCCTAATGGTGGAACGCGGACCGACCCATGATCAGGGCGCAGGCCTATCGGGATCAGCCGATGGCGTTGCCGATGCTGTAGCCGCCATCCACCGGCAGGCAGATGCCGGTGACGAAGGCGGCAGCGGGGCTGGCGAGGAACAAGGTCGCGCCGACCAAGTCCGTCGTGGTGCCCCAGCGCTTCAGCGCCGAGTGAGCGGCGATCGCGTCGTGGTGGTGGGGCTGCGACCATAAAGGGCGCGTCATCTCGGTTGCGTGGTAGCCAGGCGCCACCGCATTCACGCGGATGCCCTCGGGGCCCCAAGCATGGGCAAGCGCGCGGGTAAGGCCGAGCAGGCCGGTCTTGGATGCGCAGTAGGCCGGCACGTCGGCATCGGCGAGAAAGGACAGCATGGAAGCGTAGTTGATGATGCAGCCTCCGGCCTGCGAGAGCCTGGAGCGGGCGGCCATGGCGGTGCGCATCGACGCGTGGAGGTTGACGTCCATCACGTCGAGGAAGGTGGCGGCCTCGTACTCCGCTTGCGGCCGGGCGATGCCGGCGGCGTTCACCAGCACGTCGAGCCGGTCCAGCGCGTCCATGGTGGCGGCGATCGCCTTGTCGTCGCGCACGTCGAGGCGGGCGAAGCGGATGCCGGCGTTGGCGGGATCGTCGTGCAGCGCGTCGAGCTTGGGCGCCGAGCTGCCGGTGGCGAGGACGGACGCGCCAAGCGCTGCGAAGCCGCGCGCGACGTCGAGGCCGATGCCGCTGGAGGCGCCAGACACCAGCACCTGTCGACCGCGGAACAGGTCAGGCGCGAACACGCCGGCGACGGAGGACAAGGACGTGTTCATGGAAGCGGGCATCCTTACCAGCAGGTATAGCCGGCATCGGCGACGACGATGCTGCCGGTCAGCAGGCTTGATGCGTCGGAGGCCAGGAACAGCACCACGGACGCAATCTCGTCGGTGCGGCCGACGCGACCCATGGGCGTCGCGTCCAGCCATGCCCGCTTCAGCGCCTCGTCCTGCAGGCCGTAGCGGGTCATGGGTGTGTTGATATAGGTCGGCGCCACCGCATTGACGCGCACGCCGCGTGGCGCCCATTCCGCCGCCAGCGACTTGGTCAGCTGATGCACGGCCGCCTTGGACGCGTTGTAGGAAGCCTGTTCCTGCGGCCGGTTCACCACCAGCCCGGACATCGAGCCCATGTTGACGACCACGCCGCGCCGCCGCTCCAGCATCGCCCGCCCAAACGCTTGGCAGGACCAGAACACCCCGTTCAGGTTGATGTCGATCACCTGGCGCCATTGCTCGGCGGTAGCCGTTTCCGCCGCCACGCCGCTGATGGCGATGCCGGCGCAGCACACCAGGATCTCCACCGGCCCCAGCTCGCGCTCGATCGCGGCGGCCGCTTCCTCCAGGGCGACGGGATCGGTCACGTCGACATGGCGCCACGAGGCGTCGGCGCCGGCGGCGAGGAGGCTAGCCGCGCCGTCACGCCCGGCCGCTTCGTCGCGCTCCAGCAGCACGATCCGGGCTCCCGCCTGCGCCAGGGCCTCGGCGCAGGCGTGGCCGATGCCCCGGCCGCCGCCAGTAACCAACGCGAGGCGGCCGGCAAGGTCGTACTTGTCCAGGTAGCGTGTCGACACGAAGCGAGGGTTCGTTGTCTCAGGCGGTGGGTGGCTGGGCCGGACCGGCCGCTGCCTCGGCCGCTTCCAACATGGTCCAGTAGGCCTGGCTGTTCTCGTAGGCCCGGTCGAACACCGGCTTGAGACGGGCGTAGGTGTCGGCCCAGCGCGGGTTCGGCTGGATCTCGCCGGTGAAGCGCACCAGGCGGGAGGCCGCCGTGGACAGGTCCGGATACAGCCCGATTCCGGTGCCGGCCAGCATGGCGCAGCCGAGCACGCCGCATTCCTCGGCCGCCGTCGTCAGGATCGGGCAGCCGTACAGGCTGGCCTTGATCTCCAGCCAGAGCGCGGTCTTCGCGCCGCCGCCGGCCGCCACCATGCGGTCGAGCCGGTTGCCGGCCGCTTCCATGATCGCGAGGTTGCGTGCCGCCGCGAAGGCGACTCCTTCCATCACCGCGCGATGCAGGTGCCCGGTGCCGTGCGCGCTGGTCAGGCCGATGAACTGCGCGCGCGAGTTGGTGCGCTCGCCGAGGCGCTCGCCGTTGAGGTAGGGCAGGAACAGGAGCATGCCGGCCCCCGCCGGCGTGTCCGCCGCCAGGGCGACCACGCGGGCATACGCGTACCCCTTCTCATGGAACGTCCGCCTGGCCCAGCGCATCGCGTCGCCGCCGGCATCCAGGATGGTGAAGGCCGACCAGTTCGGCAGCGCGCCGCGCACGTTGCTGATGATCGGGTCCAGCACCGGCGCCGTCGTGCACAGGGTCAGCAGCGTCGAGGTGCCCGTCACGTCGGAGGCGAGGCCGGGCTCGATCACGCCGGATCCCAGCAGGGCGGCCGGGTAGTCGCTGATGCCGACCACCACCGGGATGCCCTGCGGCAGGCCGGTTTCCGCCGCCGCCTCGCGCGACACCCCGGCCAGCACCTCGTGCGGCTCGCGGATCGGCGGCAGCAGCGACGGGTCGATGGCCAGGCGCTGCGCCAGGGTCTCGCTCCAGCCGCCGCGCGCCACGTCGAACAGGTAGGTGCACGACGCTTCCGGCGCATCGATCGCCATGGCACCGGTCAGCCGGAAGTTGATCCAGTCTTTCGGGCTCAGCACCTGCACCGTGCGGGCATATTCCGCCGGGCGGTGCGCCTTCAGCCATCGCAGCTTGAAGCCCCACCAGGCGACCGAGGGCGGATTGCCCGCCACGGGCAGCAGTTCCTGCCAGGGCTGCGTGGCTGTGAAGCGGTCCAGCTCCTCGCGGTTGCGCTTGTCGTTCCAAAGCGGCACCGCGTCCAGCGCAGGGCGGCCGTCGGCATCCACCAGCACGGTGGCGTGCATCTGCCCGCAGGCGCCGATCGCGGCGATCCGGCCTGCCGCACCCGGCAGCATGTCCAGCACGCGGC
>CAXSHC010000254.1:3888-4615 GCA_964236745.1 uncultured Acetobacteraceae bacterium | reverse complement strand
TGTCCGGCACCAAGCTCGCCGACCTCGCCGTGCGCCACCGCCTTTGGGACGGTGGGCAGAACGCGGTCGCGGCCTCGACCGACCCGATGATCCGCTTCGCCGTCGCGGTCGATCCGGCCTCGCGCGCGGTGCTGAAGCAGTGGCAGGACCAAGTCGAGGCGCCGCAGCGCCAGCAGACCGAGCTGATCGCCAAGGCGCGCTTCGCCAGGGAAGGCAACGCGCTTTATCCCGACGCGACCTTCAGCGAGCGCCTGTCCTACGGCAAGGTCGACGGCTGGACGCAGGATGGCCGCACGATCCCGCCCTTCACCGATTTCGCCGGCCTTTACGACCGCGCGACCGGGGCGGCGCCGTTCGCCCTGCCCAAGGCGTGGGTCGACGGGAGGTCGCACCTCGATCTGGGCACCCACTACGACTTCGTCAGCACCAACGACATCACGGGCGGCAACTCGGGCAGCCCGATGATCGACCGGAATGCGCACGTGATCGGTGTCGCTTTTGACGGCAACCAGCCCTCGATCGCCGGCGACTTCATCTACGACCCGTCGCAAAATCGCACCGTGGGGGTGGACACCGCTTCCATGGTGGCGGCCCTTCGCACCGTTTACCGGCTCGACTGGCTCGCCGACGAGCTGGTCGGCAAGGCGGGTGCCGAGGCGAACGCCAAGGCGGATGCCAAGATGGGCACGAGCGCGGCGCAGTAGGGAAAGATCAGGACGGGCCGGCA
>CAXSHC010000254.1:0-3796 GCA_964236745.1 uncultured Acetobacteraceae bacterium | reverse complement strand
AGATCAGGACAGGCCGGCAGGAAACAACGGGGCGCGCCGGCCCCGGCCGATGCTCAGGATGGTTGCCGGTCAAGCCATGCAAGGCCGGGGCGCAGGTCGACTTGGTGCGTGTCCGCCCAGGACGTCGCCTCGTCCCGGGTCATGATGCCGCGCCCGATCCGGTCCAGTGCCCACAGGTTGGCCGAGCGCAATCCCGACGCGCAATGGGCGTGCACCGGCCCGTCCGCTCCCGCCAGGACGGCGCCGAAACGCTCGACGTCGTCGCGTTCCAGGGTGGCGAACGTGACCGGGAGGTGGTGGTAGGTGAGTCCCGCCAGCGCGGCCGCACCCGCAGCCTCCGAGGCGGTCGGCTGACCCGGCGCCTCGCCATCGGGACGGTTGTTGATCACCAGCCTGACGCCGTGCTGGGCCAGCGCCTCGAAGTCGTCCAGGCCGAGCTGGCCGGACACGGTCAGGCCGTCCGCGAGAGCCTTCCGGTACATCCCATCCATCCCGTTTGCAGTGTTGGCCGGGATTATCCCGCGTCGTGCGCGGTTGCAACGCGCGGCAGCAGGATCCCGTCTGCCAGCCGCTCTGGCGTCGCCAGGACGGTCGCGGTGCGGGCGACCGGGTCGGGATGCCAGTCCGGACCGTCCGCCGCGCCGACGTCGTGCACCACGACCTCGACCGCCTGCCACCAGGGCCGGAACGAGCCGGTCCGCCCGGCCTCGCGGATCACGAGCCCTACAACGGTTTCATCGCACCGGTAGCGGCAGCGCAGGAAGCCGTCGTCGCGATGAGCGAAGCTGGTGCCGTCATCGGCGTAGAGCGTGCCGCAGCAGTCGGGGCCCGGGTAGACGTGCAGCTGCAGCGGCCCGTCCGGCACCTGTCCCGTGCTCGGCACCAGCGGCTGGCGCGGAATGATCGCGCCGGCACGCACGAACACCGGCAGCACCTCCAGCGTGGGCGAGACCGACAACAGCCGCAGGTCCGGACCGGGAGCATCGGCCTCGCGTCGCAGCCGCGCCCTGCCCTCCACCGTGATCACCGCGTCCAGCGCTTGCCTGACGCGCAGGCCGGTCCAGTAGTCGTACCATTCGCCAGGCGGCAGCAGCACGGGGTATGGCGACGGCTGCTCCCCGTGCGGCGGTGGCGCCACCAGCAGGTCCGGGCCCCACATGAACTGGGTCGGTGCCGCGTGATCCAGCGTCCACCGCCCGCCGGCCTCGGGGAACTCGAGGAACATCGGCCGCATCATCGGGATGCCGTCGCGGGCGGCCTCCTCCGCCACCGTGTAGATGTAGGGTAGCAGCCGGTAGCGTTGCTCGATCGCGGCCTTGCGGATCGCCTCGTGCCGTCGCCCGTGCACCCAGGGCTCCTGCGGCGGCGTGTTCTTGTCGGTGTGGTTCCGGCTGATGGGGTTGAACATGCCGAGCTGCAGCCAGCGGGTCAGCAGCTCGGGCGACGGCTGGCCCACGAAGCCGCCCAGGTCGACGCCGCAGAACGGCATTCCGGACAGGCCGAGGCCGAGCAGCATCGGCGTGCTCAAACGCAGGTGGGCCCAGGTCGAGGAGTTGTCGCCGGTCCAGGTGACGGCAAAGCGCTGCGTGCCGGCGTAGGCGGCGCGGGTCATCACGAACGGGCGCTGGTCGGGGCGCAGCCGGAGCAGCCCGTCATGCGTCGCGCGGACGTTGAGCATGCCGTACACGTTGTGGATCTCGGCCTGGGTCGCCACGCGCGGCGCGAAGCCGGACTCGTCGATGCGGCTCTCGACGTCGAGCGGGATCGTCCGGGTGGGCGTGTCGAACACCGAGGGCTCGTTCATGTCGTTCCAGAACCCGGCCGCACCCGCCTCGCAGAACGCCTGGTGCAGCCCACCCCACCAGGCACGGGCGCCGGCGCGGGTGAAGTCCGGGAACACGCACGGTCCCGGCCATACCGGGCCGACGTAAAGGCTGCCGTCCTGGTTGTGCAGGAAGTGGCCGCTGGTCCGGCCGCTGTTGAAAGGCGCATAGGCGCCGTCCGGCTGCACCGGCACGTGCATGTCGGCGATCAGCACGATGTGGAACTGCTGCCCGCGCAGCCCGGCCAGCAGCCCGGGCAGGTCGGGAAAGGCCTCGGGATCGGTGGTGAATGGGCGGTTGCGGTCCTGGTAGTCGATGTCGAGCCACAGCACGTCGGCCGGTATGCGCTTGCGGCGGAAGGTGGTGGCGACGGTGCGCAGCGCGTCGGCGCTCATGTAGCTGTAGCGCGACTGCTGGTAGCCGAACGCCCAGGCGGGCGGCAGGGGCGCATGGCCGGTGAGGGAGGCGTAGCGGCGAAGCACGTCCTTCGCGGTCGGACCGTTCAGCACCACGTAGTCGAGCGGGCCGCCCGCGGCCTCGATGCGGAGCTCGTTCTCCCGCGTGTGACCGACGTCGAAGCTGGTGCGCCAGGTGTTGTTCAGCAGCAACCCGTGGGCGTTGCCGCCGCGCAGGCCGAGCAGGAACGGGATCGCCTTGTAGAGTGGGTCGCTGCCGTTCTCGAAGCCGTAGGCGTCGGTGTTCCACAGGGTGAAGCTGCCGCCGCGCCGGTCGATCGGGGCAGCCCGGTCGCCCAGGCCGAACACGTGCTCGTCCGCGTGCAGGTGCCTGCGCACGGTGAAGCCGTCGCCTGCGGATGACGGGCCAGCGGACGCCGGGCCAGTGAACGCCGGGCCGGTGCCGGGCACGTCGGTCGAGACGATGCGCCCGTCCGTGGTGCGGATCGTCACCGCGCCGCAGCGCCGGTCGACCCGGATGCGAAGCGAGGCGGTGTCGAAGCCGACCACCCGGCCGCGACGCACCGGCACCACGGGCACCCGCGCCGTGCGCGCGTCCGGCAGCATCGACCAGGACGCGTCTTCCGGCAGGGTTGCGGTGGCGGAAGCACGCACCCGGATCACGTCGTGGTCGAGGGCCGCGACGTGAAGCAGCCCGTGCCGCAGCCGGAGGGTCATACCGCCATGCTCGAACGTGCATCGGCGCGCCGCAGCCCGGACGAGCCCGGCTGCCAGAAAGGTTCCCGCCGCCCCGGATGCGAGCGGAACGCGGTGGCGTGATGCCAGCCGGGCGAGAATGGTGGATCTGCTCAAGCGGCTTCTCCCGGGAGGTGGCGGCCCCGGCGGCTGGGTGCCGCGATGCCTTGGTCAGAAAGCGCACCGGGAGCGGTTGTTCCGCGGCCCGTTCTCGGGGAAGCGTTCTCTGCTTCCTGCCTGACCTTCCTGCCCGCCGCCTCGAACGGCGCATGCCCCGGTTCGCAAGGCCCGGCGCCAACGGCGTGGATGGTGGCGACCCTACAGCTCGTAGTAGATGTGATGGTTGAATTTCGACGTGTCGAGCTCGGCACGCGGGTCTGTTTGGCCCAGCCGGACCAGCCTGGTTGCCGTCGGTGAATAACCGGCATCATCGAAGACCTTGTTGTTTATGGCCTTCGTGCGATCCGCCATGAGGAGAGTGCCGTTCGCTAGTTCAGCGTAAGGAACGACCTCCACATGAACATGGGGCAGCTGCACAAGCACTCCGTTGCGCTCGATTCTGCTTTCTGGATCGGACGTGTGCTCCATGATCACCTTGTCGCCGTAGAGGTAGTAGACACCAAATCCCGTTTGAGCGTCATCGGTCTTCGACATTGTCGTGAAGCTTATGTTGTCGGCTTTGAGCAGCCTGATGACCGCTTGAAGGTTGCATCGGGCGTGGTCGGAGATTGGATCCAAACCTTGCTGGGTTACGAATGTCCGACGAAACCTGCCTGTTTGGCGGCTGCCAACGCATTCTCCCGGGTGGTCGGGCCGAACCCG
>CAXSHC010000253.1:2642-4631 GCA_964236745.1 uncultured Acetobacteraceae bacterium | reverse complement strand
TGGGCGGCGATCTCGCCGGTGCCGGCGTCCACGGCAAGGTGGAGCTTGCGCCATTGCCGGCGGGTGCGGCCGTGCTTCTGCGCGTCCCACTCGCCTTGGCCGAACAGCTGCAGGCCCGTGCTGTCCAGCACGAGGTGAACAGGACCGGCATGCGCGGCCACCCGCGGCTGGCGACCGGCGAAGCTACGTCCACGCCGAGAGAGCGTCGTGTGGTCGGGCACAGCCAGATCGAGCCCGAGCAGGCGCAGCACGCTGCGGCTGAACGCCTCGGCCTGGCGCAAGGCGAGGTGGAAGACGAGTCGCAAGGTCAGCACCAGTTCGACCGCAAGATCGGAGTATCGTGGCTGCCCACCCGGCATCGTCTGGCGCGGTGCCTGCCAGCCTGCAAGGGCCGCCTCGTCGAGCCAGAACGTCAGATCACCGCGTCGCCGCAGCTCGGCTTCGTAGGCTGGCCAGTTCGTCACTCGGTAGCGCCGCTTCGGGATGCGGTGACGGCTGGCGGCATTGTGCTTGAATGGCATCTTGGCGACGTAGCCAAGCTACCCGCCTCAGGCTACCCGGCCGCTTCCGTGCACCAACGCCCCCGATCAGCTGACTCCGGAACAGAGCTCTGCGTCCGAGGCATTCCTCGCGGCGCGCAGGGTGCCGGTATTCGGCCCCTTCGTCCCGCTGCTGTGCAGTCCCGAGCTGATGACTAGTGCTCGCAGCATGGAAGACTACCTGCGCTACCGGAGATCCCTGCCGCAGCGGATCAGCGAGTTCATTATCTTGGTGACAGCGCGCGAGTGGACGCAGGATCTCGAGTGGAAGATCCACCAGCCGATTACCCTTAAGGTCGGCATACTGCCGGCGACCGTGCAGGCTATGGCGGAAGGCCGCCGGCCCGAACACATGACCGACGAGGAGACCGCCGCCTAGTCGTTCAGCACCAAGCTGCACCACAACAAGTCGGTCAGCGATCCGACCTACGCGGCGGCCCTGGCCAGGTTCGGCGACAAGGGCGTAATGGATCTGGCCGGGATCAACGGCTACTACACGATGCTGGCCATGGCCGTGAACGTCGCCCGCACACCGTCCGGGCAAGGCGCCGCACCGCTGCCCCGCCTGTTGAACTAACCAGCCTCCCTGCCCCGGGTTCGTCGCGACTGCTGCCGGCCCCGGCCGGGGCCGCGCGCGTCCAGGAGGGCTTGGCGTTCCTGGGCCGGATGCGTGGCGTGGCGACGCTGCTCGCCCACGCTCGCAGCCACGAGTGCGCGAGCCGCCACCGCCACGCTTCCGTGCCTGTCACGTGCCGAAATCCGGGTATTACCAGCTGTCGTGTGCAAGTATGGTCCAATGAGTTCGCCACCGCCAAGCCTGGAGATCGGCCGCCTACGTGCCGCCTACGCCGGTGGCGGAACCACCCCCGAGGCGGTGATGGCGCAGTTGCTGGCCCGCACGCCCGACCCGGCCGTGTGGATCAGCCGTTTTCCGGACGCGCACCTGCTGGACCTGGCGAGTGCGGCCGACATCGCCTTGCCGCTGGGCGGCATCCCGTTCGCGGTCAAGGACAACATCGACGTGGCCGGCCTGCCGACCACCGCGGGCTGCCCGGCCTTCGCCTACCGACCGCCGACCAGCGCCTTCGTGGTGCAGCGCCTGCTGGACGCCGGCGCCATCGTGGTCGGCAAGACCAACCTCGACCAGTTCGCGACCGGGCTGGTCGGTGTGCGCTCGCCCTACGGCATCCCGTGCAACTCGTTCGATGCCATGATGGTGCCCGGCGGCAGTTCCTCCGGCTCCGCCGTCGCGGTCGCGTCCGGGCTGGTCAGCTTCGCCCTGGGGACGGACACCGCCGGGTCGGGCCGCGTGCCGGCCGGGTTCAACAACATCGTCGGGCTCAAGCCGACGCGCGGCCTACTCAGCACCTCCGGTGTCGTGCCTGCATGCCGCTCCCTGGACTGCGTGTCCATCCTCGCGCTGAGCGTGGCGGACGCACTCGGCGTGCTC
>CAXSHC010000253.1:1271-2632 GCA_964236745.1 uncultured Acetobacteraceae bacterium | reverse complement strand
AAGCCGCGCAGTCGAGCACCGACGGCTTCCGCTTCGGCGTGCCGGTGCCGCTCGAGTTCCACGGCGACGCGGCGGCCGCCGCGGCATTCGAGGCTGCCGTCGCCCGGGCGGAGGTGGCGGGCGGCCGGGCGGTGGCCTTCGACTACGCGCCGTTCGCCGAGGCCGCCGGGCTGCTCTACGGCCCCTGGGCGGCCGAGCGCACCGCCGCAGTCGGCCACATGCTTGACCTGCCCGGGGCGCTCGACCCGGTCGTGCGCGCCATCCTGGAGGGCGGCCGCTCCGTCGGCGGAGTCGAACTGTTCTGGGCGCAGCACCGGCTGGCGGCGCTGTGCCGGCAGGCCGACGCGGTGTGGCGCGACATCGACGTGATGCTGCTGCCCACCACGCCCACTGCCTACAGCCTGGCGCAGGTCGCGGCCGACCCGGTCGTGCTGAACAGCCGCCTCGGCCACTACACCAACTTCGTCAACCTGATGGACTTGGCGGCGATCGCGGTACCGGGCGGCTTCTACCCCGGCGGATTCCCGCATGGCGTGACCCTGGTCGGCCCCGCCTGGAGCGAGCGGATGATCGCTGCGATCGGCCGGCGCCTGCACCGGCTCGCCGGCACCTCACTGGGCGCCACCGGTGTGGCGCAGCAGCACGACGACGTGGAGGTCGCGGTGTTCGGGGCGCACATGTCTGGTGGGGCGCTGAACCCGGATCTGGTGGAGCGCGGCGGCCACCTCGTGCGTTTCTGCTGGACCGCAGCCTGCTACCGGATGTTGGCGCTGCCGGGCACGCCGCGCCGGCCGGCGCTGGTGCGCTCGGCCGACGGCGCGGCACTGGCCGGCGAGGTCTGGGCGGTGCCGGCGGGCGCCCTGGCCGGCCTGCTCGGCAGCATCGCGGCGCCGCTCGGCCTGGGTACCGTGGAGCTGGAGCGCGGCCCGGCGCTGGGCTTCATCGCGGAAGCCGGTGCGACGGGCGAAGACATCACGGCCTGGGGCGGCTGGCGCGCCTGGCTGGCATCAGGCGAGGCGGCCGTGAGCGGAGTGCAGCAGGCCTGACAGCGTGCGCCGCAGGGCATTGAACTCCGGCGAGGCCACGTCGCGTGGGCGGGGCAACGTCACCGCGATATCCTCGACGATGCGGCCTGGCCCGGGTGACATTACCACCACCCGGTCGGCCAGTAGGATCGCTTCCTCGATCGCGTGAGTGACGAATACCACGGTCAGCCCGGCACTGCGCCAAAGCGCCAGCAGCTCGTCCTGCAGCCGCTCGCGCGTCATGGCATCGAGGGCGCCGAACGGCTCGTCCATCAGCACGACCCGCGCGTCGTTGGCCAGCACGCGCGCGATCGCCACCCTCTGCTTCATGCCGCC
>CAXSHC010000253.1:0-1261 GCA_964236745.1 uncultured Acetobacteraceae bacterium | reverse complement strand
CGAAAGCTGGTGCGGAAAGGAGTCGGCGAAGCCGCGCAGGCCGACCATGTCGAGGAACCGCCCGGTGGTCGCCGCGACTTCGGCGCGGGTCCTGCCGCGCGCGCGCGGACCGAACGCGATGTTCTCGCGCACCGAAAGCCAGGGGAACAGCCCGTAGTCTTGGAACACCATGCCGCGGTCCGGTCCCGGTCCGGTGACGCCGCGGCCACCGACGGTGACGCTGCCCGCCGAGGCGGTCTCGAACCCGGCGATGATGCGCAGCAGGGTCGACTTGCCGCAGCCCGACGCGCCGATCAGGCAGACGAACTCGCCGGGGCGCACCGCCATCCGGATGTCCCGCAGCGCCACGACCTCGCCGCCCGTCGTCGCGAACCGCATGGTCACATCGCGGACCTCGATCGCTTGCGCCGAGCCCGTCGGTGCCCGGGCCGCGCCGGGTACGGGGGCATCGACCGGGACGGCACCCGGCAAGGACGATGCGGGCGGGGCGAGGTCACGCATGCTGCGGCGACCAGCGCAGCAGGCGGCGGCCCAGCAGCAGCACGGCTTGGTCCGACAGGAAGCCGGCGGCGCCGATCGTCACCATGCCAGCGATCACGATGTCCGTGCGCGAAAGCTGGCGCGCGTCCATGATCATGGCGCCCAGCCCGGTCTGCACGCCCGTCATCTCCCCCACCACGATCACCACCCACGCGAAGCCGAGGCGCAGCCGCAGCCCGGTGAAGATGCCCGGGAGCGAGGCGGGCAGGACGACCACGGGAAACATCCGCGCGTTGCTGACCCCGAGCATGGACGCCGCCTCGAACAGCCGGGGCTCCACGCTGCGCACGGCGAAAACCGTGTTGACCATCACCGGGAAGAACGCGCCGAGCGCCACCAGGAAGAACGCCGATCGCGCGCCGAGGCCGAAGACGATCATCGACAGCGGCAGCCAGGCCGTGACCGGGACCGGCCGCAGCAGCTGCAGCGCCGGATCCAGCAGCGCGCGGGCGAGCCACACCCGGCCGATCGCCATGCCGAGCGGCAGGGCGATGGCGGAGGCGAGCAGGAAGCCGCCGTACACGCGCCAGGCCGAGGCGAGCAGGTTGGGTCCCAGGGTGGCGCTGAACGCGTCGTCGTCGACGCCGCCGAAGGCGGTGTCCCACAGCGCCAGCGCCACGTCGCGGGGTGGCGGGATCAGCCGATAGCCCTCGCCCCGGGTCGCGGCCCACCACCCTGCCAGCAGCAGCAGCGGCACCACCAGGGCGAGCGGCGCCGCGTG
>CAXSHC010000252.1:0-4637 GCA_964236745.1 uncultured Acetobacteraceae bacterium | reverse complement strand
CACCGGTTCGACCCGCTGGAGCAGCTGTCCTGGCGCAACAGCGCGCTGGACCTGTCCGGGCCGGACGCGCTGCTCGACAGCCTGTTGCTGCCGCCGCCGCTACGCGGGCTGGTCACCGGCAACGAGGCGGCCGACCTGCAAACGCTGCAATCGCTGTCGCTCGATCCGGAGGTCAGGAAGCTCGCCACCGGCCGCTCCGCCACCCGGCTGCTGTGGGACGCGTGCCAGATCCCCGACTTCCGCAAGCTCGGCGACGACAGCCATACGCGGCTGTGTGCGCGCGTGTTCTTCGACATCGTGAAGGACGGCCGGCTGTCGGAAGCCTGGCTGGAACAGCTGCTCAACACCCTGAACCGGGCGGACGGCGACATCGACACGCTGATGCAGCGGCTGTCGGGGGTGCGGGTGTGCGCCTATATCGCCGCGCGTCGGGACTGGCTTGCCGATGCGGCCCCCTGGCAGGCGCGGGCGCGCGAGATCGAGGACCTGCTGTCCGACGCGCTGCACGAGCGCCTGACCGCGCGCTTCGTCGACCGCAGGGCGGCCTCGTTGATACGCAGCCTGGACGAGGCCGAGCGCGGCGGCGGCGGCGACCTTTTGTCGGCGGTCACCGCGCGCGGCGAGGTGGTGGTGGAAGGTCATTCCGTCGGCCACGTGTCCGGCTTCGTGCTGATCCCGGACCCGCAGGCGGAAGGGCCGGAACGGCAGCTGGTGCTTCGTGCCGCCAGGCGGGCGCTGCGCGAGGAGATCCCCCGGCGGGTGCAGGCGCTGGCGAATGCCGCGGACGAGCGCTTCGCCCTCGCTGAGGACGGACGATCTGTGTGCTGGGACGGCGCGCCGGTCGGGCGGCTGCGTCCGGGAGCGACCCTGCTCAAGCCGATGGTGGAGGTGCGCGACAGCGAATTCCTGGACGGCACGCAGCGCGAACAGATGCGGGCACGGCTGCAGGGATTTCTAGACGCGCTGGTGGCCCACGGGCTGGAGCCGCTGTTTCGCGCCGAGCGGGAAGCAGCCGACGATGCGGAGCTGCGCGGGATGCTGCACCGGCTGACCGAACAGGCGGGGCTGGTGCCGGGCGCGCAGCGTGCGCCGATCCCGCCGCCGCTTCGGTTGAAGCTGAAGGCGCTGGGCGTGCGCGCGGGACGGTTCGCGCTGTTCATGCCGGCGCTGCTGAAGCCGAAGCCGGCCCGGCTGCGTGCCGTCCTGCTGGCGGTCCGCGCCGGCGTCAGCCTGCCGCCGCTGCCGGCGGAAGGGCGGATCTCGATCCCGTCCACGCTGCCGGACGGGATGCCGCCGGGGTTCCTGGGACGGTTAGGCTGGGTTGCCTGCGGACCGGTGCTGCTTCGGCTGGACATCGCCGAGCGGGTTGCGGGCGAGCTTGGCTGGCTGACGCGCCGGCGTCCGGTCGTGCTGCCGCCGGAACTGGCGTCGCGTTTGTCCGTGCGCACCGAGATGCTGCGCGACGTGCTGCCGGCGCTGGAGGTGAGGCTGCTGCCGGAGGTTGCCCTGCCCGAGGGCGCGTTCGGGCCACCCTCGCCGCCGATGCTGGCGGCGCGCGGGCAGCGGGCACGCAGCCAGTCCCGGCAGCCGCGTCGGGAGCGCCGTCCCAGCGTCTCCGGCGGGCCGGCGACGATGGCGCCCCTGGCCCCCGCCGTGCCGGCACCGGCCGAGGTTCCGAGCGAGGCGCCAAGCGGGCCGCGGGGCGGAATACCGGTTGAGGCGACGATCCAGGCGGCGGCACCGCCGCGTCCCCGGCCAGCCAAGCCACAGGCGCCGCGGACGCCGCCGCCCAAGCCGGCACCGCGGCCGGTCAACCCGGACAGCCCGTTCGCCGTGCTCGCCGGCCTCCGCTTCGGACGCTGATGCCGGGAGAGGAGGAGGACCGCGACTGGCAGCGGCTCGATATCTGGCTGTGGTCGGCCCGGTTCCTGAAGGCGCGCTCCGACTGCCAGCGCTTGATCGCCGAAGGGATGGTACGCATCAACCGGCAGCCGACCGACAAGGCGCATGCCAGGCTGCGGCCCGGGGACGTCGTGACCCTGCCGCTGCCGCGCGCCGGCGTGCGCGTGATCCGCGTGCTGGCGCTGGCCAAGCGGCGCGGGCCTGCGGCGGAAGCGCGCCTGCTTTACGAGGAGGTTCCCGGCTGACACGGCGCGCTTGTCTTGCGCTGCTCCCCAAACCCTCCCATATGTCGCGCCCGCCGCCGGCCCGCCCCGGGCCGGATGTTTGCTGCATTCACGCGCGGCCGGCGGATGTCGTGCCGCATGATCGGAGATGGCGATGACCTACGTGGTCACCGAGAACTGCATCCGCTGCAAGTACATGGACTGCGTTGAGGTGTGTCCCGTGGACTGCTTCTACGCAGGCGAGAACATGCTCGTCATCAACCCGGACGAATGCATCGACTGCGGCGTGTGCGAACCGGAATGCCCGGCCGAGGCGATCTTCCCGGACAGCGACGACCGCGCCGGTGCCTGGGCCGAGGCCAACACCAACTATTCCAAGACTTGGCCCAACATCACCCGCAAGGGCACGCCACCAGCGGATGCAGACGAATGGAAGGACAAGCCGGGCAAGGCCGAGCTGTTCTCGGCGCAGCCGCACAGCTGATCTCCCCGCTCCTTCCCGAACCATTCCAGCCGCCCGGCACCCCGCCGGGCGGCTTTTTGTTGTCCGGCCCCCCGCCAGGGGCCCACGCGCCGGTCGGCCGGCTGCTGCTGGCGACCCTTGTGTTCGCCGGGCTCTACACCCTGCTGGTGCCGGCGGCGCTGTTCGCAATCACCGCGCTGTTCGCCTGGGAGCTGCTGCGCTGGCTGCTGTTCACCGTAGTGCTGGTGCCGGTGCTGTTCGGGCTCGGGCTGCTTGGCCTCCTGAAGGGGGTGGTGCCGGCCGGGCTGCTGATCGGCGTGGTCGCCGCGCGCTGGCCGGACCGGGTGGCGCCCAAGCTCCTGGTGGCCTTTCTCCTGCCGCTGGTGGACCTGCTGCTGCTGCGCATGGCGCTGCTGCCGCGCCTGCTGGAGCGCAGCCTGTTATTGCTGATGGACCACCGGGCGCTGTGGGCGCTCGACACGATGGCACCGCTGGCCGCGTCCGCGCTGGCGGCCCTGCTGGTGCCGCGGCGCCTGCTTCGCGCCCTGCTCGGGCGGCCCCGCCCCCGGTAGGGCCGAACCCGTCGAAGCGCCGGCCTGGGCGTTCAGGTGCGGCGAGACGGGGCCTCGGCATCGGCGATGCGGTCGCGGTTCGCGACGAGGCGGATCAGCAGAACAACAAGCTGGGAGCCTCGGCCCCGAAGCCATCCAGAGCCTCGCGATTGCCTTGCAACAACCTCGCGCAGGCGTCCGGTAGGCGATCCCGCGCGGTTGGTGTCAGGACGACATGGCTGCTGCGGCCGTCGGCCGGATCCGGTGTGCGGTGGATCAATCCGTCACGCTCCATGCGTGCCAGCATCTGCGCCATCGAGGGCTGCTGGGTCCGGACGAACCGGGCCAGGTCCCGCTGCGACCGGTCCTGAAGCGCCACCAGCACCGGCAGGTGCCGACGCCGAAGCCCAACGGCCTGAGGCGTGCCTCGCTCAAGGGTGCGAACCCCCGCGCCGCCAGGCTGATCAGGTGACCCGGTGTCGCCGCTGCCGCATGCGCACCCTGCATCGTCACATTCCGAACCGGGACGACACTCGAGGGCGACGCACCTCATCCCTGCCGAGAGGAGAACCCCGATGGATGACGATGTGGACGTCCTGAAGCACGTCTACGATCGCTTCAACGCAAAGGGCATCGACGCGGTGCTTGCCGCACTCGCCGACGATGTTGCCTGGACCAACGGCATGGAGGCGGCCACGTTCACGGTCGCGAGGCCGTCCAGGAGTACTGGACACGGCAGTGGGAGATCGTCAGTCCGCATGTCGAGCCCGTGACGTTCGACAAGGCTTCGGATGGATCGACCGTCGTGACGGTGCGGCAGTCGGTTCGCGATCTCGAAGGCAGGCCGCCGCAGGATCAAATGCATGGCCTGAAGGACAAGCTGGTCGAGCACGTCTTCCGCCTGCGCGACGACAGGGTTGTCCACTTCGGCATCCAGGACGTTGGCTAGGCAGGCGCCGGGGACACGGGCCCGGAAGCCTGCGGTCCACGGACCCGGACGTCCGCTTCCCGACGCGGGTCAGGCCACCCTCAAGCCCCGGCGAGGCCGTTCCCGACCAGCTGCCGCGGGTCCACCGCCCGGTCGAACGCGTCTTCCGACAGCAGCCCTGAGCGCAGGGACGCTTCCTTGAGCGTCAGGCCATGCTGCATCGCCTCGTGCGCGATGCGGGCGGCGGCGTCGTAGCCGATCACCGGGGACAAGGCGGTGACCAGCATCACCGAGCTGGCCAGATGCTGCGCGATGCGGTCGCGGTCGAGCCGGGTGCCTTCCACGGAAAAACGGCGGAAGTTGCGCACCCCATCGTGAAGGTTGCCGATCGAGCGCAGCACGTCGTTGATGATTACCGGGCGCATCGCGTTCAGCTCGAAGTTGCCCTGGGAGCCGGCGAACGCCACCGCGGTGTCGTCGCCGATCACCTGGATGCCGATCATCACGATCGCCTCGCACTGGGTCGGGTTGACCTTGCCCGGCATGATGGAGGAGCCGGGCTCGTTCTC
>CAXSHC010000251.1:0-4662 GCA_964236745.1 uncultured Acetobacteraceae bacterium | reverse complement strand
ACCCGGGCCTGCGCCGCGGGCGCGCTTGGCAGGTGTCGCACCGCCTGCCCGTCCAGGCGGTAGCCGGTGCAGATGCGTATCTCGGGCAGGCCGTCGAGCACGTCGAGCTTGGTCAGGGCGAGGCCGGTGATGCCGCCGACCCGCACCGCTCGCCGTACCAGCACCGCGTCGAACCATCCGCAGCGTCGCGGCCGGCCCGTGACGGTGCCGAACTCGTGGCCGCGTGTGCCGAGCAGGCGGCCGGTGTCGTCGAACAGCTCGCTCGGGAACGGGCCGGCGCCGACGCGCGTGGCGTACGCCTTGGCGATGCCCAGCACGAAGCCGACCGCGCTCGGCCCGACGCCGCTGCCGGTGGCGGCGTTGGCGGCCACCGTGTTGGAGCTGGTCACGAACGGATAGGTGCCGTGGTCGACGTCCAGCATCACCGCCTGCGCACCCTCGAACAGCACGCGCGTGCCGGCCCGCCTGGCCTCGTCCAGCCGCTCCCAGACCGGCTCCATGTAGGGCAGCAGGCGGGGCGCGAGGTCGAGCAGGTACGACAGCAGCGCGTCCTTGGAAAAGGTGTCGGCGCCGAGTCCGGCCAGCAGGGTGTTGTGGTGCAGCAGGATCTCGTCGAGCTTCCAGTCGAGCGTTTCCGGCTCGGCGAGGTCGCACAGGCGGATCGCCCGCCTGGCCACCTTGTCCTCGTAGGCCGGGCCGATGCCTCGGCCGGTGGTGCCGATGCGGCGGTCGCCGCGCGCCGCCTCGCGGGCGCGGTCGAGGGCGCCGTGCACCGGCAGGATCAGCGTCGCGTTCTCGGAGATGCGCAGGGTGTCGGGGCCGACCGGCAGCCCCTGCCCGCGCACCCGATCGATCTCGCCCAGCAGCGCCTCGGGGTCCACCACCACGCCGTTGCCGATGATGCCCATCTTGCCGCGCACCAGCCCACTCGGCAGCAGGCTGAGCTTGTAGGTCTGGTTGCCGACCACCAGGGTGTGCCCGGCGTTGTGGCCGCCCTGGAAGCGCACCACGATCTCCGCGCGGCTGGCGAGCCAGTCGACGATCTTGCCCTTTCCCTCGTCGCCCCACTGGGCGCCGATCACGGTGACGTTGGACATGGGCGGGCTCCGGGACGGCTTGCGGTCGGGGGATCAGGAGTCGAGCGGCACGACGACGGCGCCGCGCAGCAGGTGGGTGCAGCCGAGGCGGCGCGCTTCGGCCGCCTCGTCGTCGACGGGGTGAAGGGCGGCCACGGTGGCGTGGCCGTCCTGGCGCAGGCGCTGTGCGGTGGCCCGGTCGGCATCGGGACGGAGGAACACGCGCGGACGCTTGGCGCGCGGGGGGGCGGCGCGGAGCAGGGCTTCGGTGCGCAGGGTCAGGCCGCAGGCAGGCTCGGTGCTGCCGCTGATGTAGCGGCCGCCGCGGCCGAGCTCCTCGTGCCGGCCGGCGGCATATACGGTGACGCAGACGCCGGTGTGGTAGCGCCAGCCGCGGAACTCGATCGGGTCCAAGGTGAGGCGCAGCTCCGGCGCCACAACGGCGATGGCGGCGGCGGTGGCTTCCAGCCGGTCGCTGAGCCGGCGCGTGGCAGGTGGCAGCGGGGCGGCGCGAAGGGCCTGCAGCGCCGGAAGCGCCGGGCCGGCGGACAGGAGGAGGTCGGTGAGCACGCGGGCGAGCGGGCCGCCGTGGCGGGACACCGCGGCGGCGTCCTTGCGGTCCAGCGCGCGCAGCAGGGCAGGACGGTCGGCCTCGGGCACGCCGCCCTCGGCGATCAGGGCCGGGGCCAGCGGCGGCATGGTGAGGTCGAAGCTGATGCGCTGGAGGCCAAGGGCGGCCAGGGCTTCCGCGCCGATGGCGACGATCTCGGCGTCGGCCTCGGGGCTGTCGGGGCCGATCAGCTCGATGCCGGCCTGGCTGACCTGGCGGTCGTTGCTGAGGGCGCCGCCATGCAGCTGCACGCAGGCGCCTGCATAGGACAGGCGGAGCGGGCGTGGAGCGTTCACCAGGCGGGTGGCGGCGATGCGCGCCACCTGCGGCGTCATGTCCGGGCGCAGGCCCATCATGCGGTGGGTGTCGGGGTCCATCAGGCGGAAGGTCTGCTCCGCCACCGCAGCGCCGGAACCGGACAGCAGGCTGTCCTCGAACTCCAGCAAGGGCGGCTTCACGCGCTCGTAGCCGTGGGCGGAAAACACGTCCATCAGCGCCTCGACGCCGATCGCCTCGGCTTCCGCATCCGGCGGCAGCAGGTCGCGCAGGCCCGCCGGCAGCAGCGCCGGGCTGGGGGCGGAGGTGTCGTCGTTCATGGCGGGGGTCATATCACCCGCGGTGGCCGGCTTGAAGCGTGGGCGGATGGATTGGGAGTGCCTGCCGCGGCTGGGGCCTGTGAACCGGGGATTGTCGGCTGCCTTCACTCGGCTGATGATGGAGTGCCGGACTGGCAGACGCCGATTGCACTTTGGCTTGCCTGTAGAGCTCCATCCCGCCTGCCCCTGAACATGGTATCTCCCAGGCAGGTCGACACGTGGTGGTGGTCGGAGAACATTTCATTCCAGGACTTTGTTCGAAGGCGCTGAAGGCTGGCGCGCGCGAGGTGTGCGTCAGCTCCCGCAGCCGGATCATCCTGCCACACATTCATGGCCTGGCTGACAGGATAGTCCGCTCAGGATGGGCAAGCGCGTGCCACGTTCCGGGCTGCCTGACGTTTGCTTTCCTCCATGGCGGTGGCCGGACGGCCCACCCATATGAACGCCGTGCCTTGTTCTTCCGTTCTCACTCGTGCCGCTGCGCTCGACCACTTGGCGGAAGCGGTTCCGCGCGTCGGCCGCATCTATGCCGCCGGCCGCAACACCGATCCCGGACCGACGGCCGAGCCCAGCACGACAGCGCTCTCGCCGTTCCTGCGCCGCCGGCTGCTGCTGGAACACGAGGTGGTCGCGGCCGCCCTCGGGGCGCACGGGACGCAGGACGCGGGACGGTTCGTCGACGAGGTGTTCTGGCGCACCTACTTCAAGGGACACCTGGAAACCCATCCCGCGGCCTGGACCGGCTACCTCGACGCGCTGGCCGGGGAGCAGGAACGGTTGGCGTCAAACTCCGGCCTGCGTCGTGCCTATGATGCCGCGACCTCCGGCCGCACCGGGATCGACGGCTTCGACGACTGGGCGCGCGAACTGACCGACAACGGCTGGCTGCACAACCATGCTCGGATGTGGTTCGCCTCCATCTGGATCTTCAGCCTGCGCCTGCCCTGGGTGCTGGGCGCCGACTTCTTCCTGCGCCACCTGCTCGACGGCGACCCGGCCAGCAACACGCTGTCGTGGCGTTGGGTCGCCGGGTTGCACACGCGCGGCAAGGCCTATGTCGCGCGTGCCGAGAACATACGCCGCTACACCGACGGCCGGTTCTCGCCAACGGGGTTGAACGAGAGCCCGCAGCCGTTGGAAGAAGCAGATCCGCCGCCCGTGGTGCCGCTGTCGCCGGCAGACACCGCGCCGCCCGGCGACGTGTCGTTGCTGCTGCACCTCGACGACCTGCTTCCCGAAAGCCTAGATCTGGGGGGAGCGACGGTGGCCCGTGTCGGCGGGCTGCTGGTTCACGCGCCGGATGCCTCGGAACGGGTCCGGCGGGCCGACCAGGAAGCGATGACCGACGCGCTGGCACGGGCCGCCCGTTGGTTCGACTGCGCCGCCGCGCCGGCGGTGCCGGGTTGGAGCGACGGCCTGCCGGTCGTCACGGCGTGGGCGCCCGTGGGCCCGTCGGCGAGGGCTCTGCCCCCTGGCTGCCTGCGGCTGCGCCGGCAATGGGACGAGCTGACCTGGCCATGTGCCACGCGCGGCTACTTCCAGGTCCGGACCGCGATCCCGGCCATCCTGCGCGAGATGTCGCTGGGTTGAGCCAGCGCCCGCGCCGGAAGCGAGGCGCACGATGAGACCGCCTGGTTCAGTCTGGCCCGGCCCAACATTCGGAAGACACCGACGCCGGTTCCTCGTCAGCCAAACAAATCGGGGTGCAGGGGCCGCCGGCCCCTGCCGGGCTCGGGCAGAGCCCGTTCCTGCCCGATCACGCTTCGATCAGCCGCATCGTCTCGCCCCAGGCCCAGTCCAGCCAGGGAAGTGCTGCTTCAAGATCAGCGGTTTCCACGGTAGCGCCGCCCCATAGGCGGAGGCCGGGAGGAGCGTCACGATAGCTGCCGGCGTCGAGGGCAGCGCCTTCCTGGTGCAGGAACTTCGCCAGATGGGTGGCGGCGGTCGCGCGCTGTTGGGGTGGGAGGGCGTCGAACCCGGGGGCGTCGAGGCGTAGGCAGATCGAGGTGCTGGAGCGGATGCGCGGGTCGGCGGCGAGGAAAGAAGCCCAGTCGGAGTGCTGCTCCCACGCGGCGACGGCATGGAGGTTGGCGCGGCTGCGGGCGATCAGGGCGGGCAGGCCGCCGATGCGCTCGGCCCAGCGCAGGCCGTCGAGCGCGTCCTCGACGCAGAGCATCGAGGGGGTGTTGATGGTGTCGCCGCGGAAGATGCCTTCGACCAGGCGGTGCCGGCCGTCGGGCGACGGCGCGGTCAGGCGGAACACCTTGGGCAGCGGACGCGGTGGCGGGGCGGCTTCCAGGCGCTCGACCGCACGGGGCGACAGCGCCAGCATGCCGTGCGCCGCCTCGCCGCCCAGCACCTTCTGCTAGGACCAAGTCAC
>CAXSHC010000250.1:0-4673 GCA_964236745.1 uncultured Acetobacteraceae bacterium | reverse complement strand
CCCAGGATCAGGTAGCCGCAGCGTTCGCCTCGGCCAGGATGCGTTGCAGGGCGCCCACCTCGTGCGCGAACCGGCCCAGGAACAGGCCGTCGACCGCGCCGCCGATCTGGTCCAGCAGCCCAGGGCCGGCGCTGCCGCCATAGATCAGCCGCGCCGACGGCCAAACCTTCAGCCTGGCGCGAAGCGTTCCCGCGACCGCCACGATGTAGTCGGTCGGGGCCGGCTCCGCCGCGCCGATGGCCCAGACCGGTTCCCAGGCCACCACCAGCTCGGTGCAGGGATCGAGTTGCCGCGTCGCCACCTCGAACTGGGTCCAGCAGGCTTCCACCGCTTCCACCGCTTCCGCCGCATCGCCCCGCCCGGTCTCGCCGATGCACAACACCGGAACCAGTCCGGCGCGCACGGCGGCCCGCGTCTTCGCCGCCACGATCGCGTCGGTTTCTTGGAACAGCCGCCGCCGCTCGGCATGGCCGATCTCGACGAAGCGGCAGCCGGCTTCCGCCAGCATCGGCGCCGACACCTCGCCGGTGTAGGGGCCCGCATCCTCCCAGAACACGTCCTGCGCGCCGAGCGCGATCGCGGTTCCGGCCAGGATCTCGCTTGCGTCGTGCAGCGACAGGAACGACGGGACCACGAACAGCTCGACATCGCCGGGCTCGATCGCACGGAGCCGCTCCAGCCAGCGCCGGGTCGTGTCCAGCCCCATGTACATCTTGAGGCTGACGCCGACGATGCGGCGACTGGCCGGCACGGGTGGGCTCAGCCCGCGTCCGCCCCCACCCCTTGGCTGCTGCCTGTCTCGTAGCTGCTGCCCGTTTCGTAGCTGCTGATCGCCGCCACCTTTTCCGCCGATGCGGAAGCGGGATCGAAGCGGTGCTTCAGCCATTCGCCCACCAGCACGCGCGCCAGCTCCACGCCGATCACCCGCTCGCCCATGCACAACACCTGGGCGTCATTGCTGAGCACGGCGCGCTGCACCGAGTACATGTCGTGCGCGGTGACGGCGCGTATGCCCGGCACCTTGTTGGCGCTGATGGCGACGCCGAGGCCGGTGCCGCAGATCAGCAGCGCCCGGTCGGCCTGTCCATCCGCCACCATGCGCGCCGCCCGCACCGCGATGTGCGGGTAGTGGGTGCCGTCGTTGCCGGTGACGCCGACATCGGTGACCTCCGAGACACCTGAATGCTTCTGCAGGTCTGCCTTCAGCGCGTCTCGGAAGCGCGTTCCAGCCTCGTCGCAGCCGATCACGATGCGAAACCCGGTATCCGTCATGATTCTGGAACTCCTGCCGCATGCGCGGCCATGGCAAGGGATACCGCACCGGCATCGCGCAGCCCCCGGCTGCGCTCGCTGTGCAGCCGGGCGCGGCCGAGCCGCGGCAGAAGGGACGCGGTGGCCTCGGCCGCTTCGGTTGCCGCCGATGCGGCCTCGGTCCAGGCGTCGCGGAGCGGCTTCCCGGCCACGAGCCGGGCCGCCAGGGTTTGCGCGAAGGGCGCCAGCGCGTCCACCAGGGTCTTGTCGCCGGGCCGGGCGCCGCCCAGGCGCATCACCGCATCGAGCGCTCCGGTCGCGGCCTGGCCGACCTGGTCCGGGCTCGCCGCCGCCTGGTCGTCGAGGGCGCTGCTGGCGGAACGCAGCCCCAGCCCCCAGATCGCGCCCGACGCGCCGCCGGCACGGTCGGCCCAGGCATCCGACGCGGCCGCCAGCACGCTGGCGGCACCGGCACCGCCCGAAGCGGCTTCCCTGGCCGCCGTGGCCGCGGCGCGGGAGCCGCGCGCCATGCCCTGGCCGTGGTCGCCGTCGCCGGTCTGGGCGTCGATGCGGCCGAGCTCCGCTTCCGCCGCCGCGAGCGCGTCGGCCACACGCGCCAGTGCTTGGGCGACGAGCTGGCCGGTTTCGCGCGAGCCCGGCGTCGCGTCGGGCCAGGCGGGAGTGGCCGCGCCCGCCTTCCCGTCCGCTTCCTCGTTTGCCGCCTCGTCTGCGGGCGCCTGCGGCGCCGGTGCGGCATGGCCCACGCGAAGTGCCGCGGTTTCGCAGGGCGCCAGCCAGTAACGCTCCAGCTCGTCGTCGAGCCAGGTGAGGGTGAGCGAGCAGCCTTCCATGTCCAGGCTGGTGACGTATTCGCCGACCAGGGGCGACACCACGGCGATGCCGTGCCGGTGCAGCGCGGCGGCGACGTGGTTCCACAGCACGAACAGTTCCTCGTACTTGGTGCCGCCCAGTCCGTTCAGCAGCACTGCGGCGCGGGTCCCGGCATCCTCCGGCGCTTCCGCCACCAGGCGATCCACCAGCAGGGCTGCCAGGGCGTCGGCGCGGGGGATCGGCGTCTCGTCGATGCCCGGCTCACCGTGTATGCCGAGCCCGATCGCCATGCGTCCGTGCGGCACCGTGAACAGCGGTTCCGGAGCGCCGGGAAGCGTGCAGCCGCCGAACGCCACGCCGAACGAGCGCGTGCGGTGGTTGGCGAGCCGTGCCACCCGCTCGACCTCGTCCAGCGACAATCCCGCTTCCGCGGCGGCACCGGCGATCTTGAACACTGAAACGTCGCCGGCGACGCCGCGCCGTCTTTCCTCGCTGCCGGCCGGCGCGCTGGCGACGTCGTCCGTCACCGCCAGCACCCGCACGTCCAGCCCGCTTCCGCGCAGGCGCTCGGCGGCGAAGCCGAAGTTCAGCACGTCGCCGGCATAGTTGCCGAACCCGAGCAGGATGCCGCCGCCGCGCTCGGCCAGCCGCGCCACCGAGGCGACCAGGCGGGTGGCGGGGGAGGCAAACACGTCGCCCGCCACCGCCGCGTCCGCCAAGCCATGGCCGACATAGCCGGCAAAGGCCGGGTAGTGGCCGCTTCCGCCGCCGATCACCACGGCAACCTTGCCCGGCGGCGTGGCGGTGGCCCGGACCGCGCCGCCCGCGACGGGCCGCACCAGATGCGGATGAACCGCGCAGTAGCCGCGCAAGGCGGCGTCGGCGAACTCGTCCGGATCGTCGAACACGTGGGTCATGCCGTCACCCTCGGACCGTCGCCCCTGGACCGGGGCGCCGTGGCGACGCCCCGGCCATTCTCACTTGCCCAGCGTGAAGGGCGCGGTGAAGCGGGACGCGTTCGCCTTGGTGATCAGGATGCAGTTGAACAGCTGCTTCTCGCTTGGCGCGCCCGTCTTGCCGGTCTTGATGAAGCTGTCCGCCTCGTCCACCGCCTTGGCCGAGAAGGTCGCCACCGGCTGCAGCACGGTGTACTGCAGCTCGCCCGCCTTGATCGCCGACACCGCGTCGGGGGAGCCGTCGAAGCCGCCGACCTTGATGCTGGACAGCTTGCCGGCTTCCTTCAGCGCCGCGATCGCGCCCAGCGCCATCTCGTCGTTGCCGCTGATCACGCCGATGATGTCGGGATGCGCCTGCAGCAGGTTCTGCATCTTGTCGTGGCCCTGGGTGCGGTCCCAGTTCGCGACCTGCGAGCCCACCTTCTTCAGGCTGGTGTACTGGGTGAGCACGGTCTCGTAGCCGTTGGAGCGGGTAGCGGCGTTGTTGTCGGACGGCGAGCCAAGCAGCTCGACGTAGTTGCCCTTCTGGCCGACCTTCTTCACCCATTGCTGCGCACCGAGGGCGGCGCCCTGCGCGTTGTTGGACACAAGCTGCGCCTTGGCCAGGCCTTCCTGGTTGATCTCGGCGTTGACCAGGATCACCGGGATGTTGGCGGCAATCGCCTTCTTCACCGCACCCAGCGAGCCGCTGGCGTTGGCGGGATCGAGGATGATCGCCACCGAATGGTTGGTGATGGCGGTATCGATGAGGTTGCTTTCGGTGTTGGTGTCACCCTTGGACGCACCGACGCTGGCCTTGTAGCCGAGCTTCTGCGCTTCGGCCGCCGCCACCTTGCCCTCGGTCAGCCAGTACGGGTTGGACGGGTCGTTGACGATGATCGACATCAGACCGCCGGCGGCGCGGGCCGGGGTGGCGAGCCCGGTCGCGAGCGGTGCCGCAACGGCCAGGGCCGTCATCGCCAGGAACATGGACTTCTTGGTCATTGTGTTCGCTTCTTCCCTAGGTGGAACGAGGATACCGGTTGATCCGGCGATGGTCGGCAGGCCGGGTTCCGGCGTCACCCTGCCTGTGCAACGGGGGCCGCCCCGGCGCCCGATCCCGGGCTCGCGGGCCGGCGGCGGCGGTACTGCACGGCGTTCAGCAGCACCGCCAGCACGATCACGGCGCCGGTGAACACCGTCTGCCAGTAGGACGAGATGCCGATGATCACGAGGCCGTCGGACAGGAAGCCGATCACGAAGGCGCCGAGCAGGGTGCCGCGCACGTTGCCGCGGCCGCCGGTAAGGGCCGCCCCGCCGATCACCACCGCGGCGATGGCAGTGAGCTCGTAGGACACGCCCGCGGTGGGGCCGGCCGAGGTGAGCTGCGAGGACAGGATCAACCCGGCCAGGGCGGCGCAGATGCCCGACAGCACGTATACCGACACCTGCACCTTCTTCACCGGCACGCCGGACAGCTCGGCCGCGCGCTCGTTGCCGCCGGACGCGTACAGCCAGCGGCCGAACGCGGTGCGGCCCAGCACCAGGTTGCCGGCGATGGCGACCACCGCCAGCACCACCACCCCGATCGGGATGCCAAGGAGATGGTTGAAGCCGAGCCAGTTGAAGCCGGTGTTGCCGAGTGCGGCGCTGCCG
>CAXSHC010000249.1:0-4675 GCA_964236745.1 uncultured Acetobacteraceae bacterium | reverse complement strand
CCCGGCACGCTGCCGGTGCTGTCGGCGTGCCATCCCGGCTGCCGGTTCGTGCTGCCGGCCTCGGAGCAGGCGCATGCCGCAACGCTTGGGCTGGACCCCGCGCGCCTGGTTGCGGTCGATGCCGGTCAGGTGACGCGGCCGCTGCCGGGAGTTGACCTGCTGCTGAGGCCAATTGCATCGGCGCACGAACAGCTGGAACGGGACGAGGAAGGGAGGTACCGGTTTCTCGGCTTCGGTATCGAAAGCACGGAGGTGCGGCTCTATCACAGCGGCGACTGCATTCCATATCCGGGGCTGTCCGATGCCGTGCGTGCGCTGGCGCCGGACCTGGCGCTGCTGCCGGTAAACGGGCGCGACGCGATCCGGGCGGACGCCGGCGTGCCCGGCAACTTCACCCTCGGCGAGGCGGTGGCGCTGTGCGAGGTGACCGACATCCCGCTGCTGGTGCCGCACCATTGGGGGATGTTCGCCTTCAACACCGTCGATCCGGCGATTATCGACGTGGCCGCGGCGCGCCAGGCCGCGACCGGACGGCGACCTGGACTTCTGCGGCCCGACTTGCGACACGCGTGGCTTCTGGCCCCGACCGGGGCGCGTCACGCGCCCGCGGGGCGGCAGGAGCACGATGTCGAGCGCGGATCGCAGGACCGGCAG
Source organism: uncultured Acetobacteraceae bacterium (assembly GCA_964236745.1). GTDB lineage: Bacteria > Pseudomonadota > Alphaproteobacteria > Acetobacterales > Acetobacteraceae > Lichenicola. The sequence continues at coordinate 4,021 of CAXSHC010000249.1, read as the reverse complement.
GACCACGGAGCGGATGGCGGCCTCGTCCGGCCGGAACGTGCTGGAGCTGATCCTGGTGCGTCTGCCGGAGTTGCGGAAGTCTGACCGACGCGTCGCCGAGCACGTGCTGTCCAACCCGCAGGCAGCACTCGCCGCCACCGTCGCCGAGACCGCGCGCAACGCCGGGGTAAGCGAGCCCACGGTGATGCGGTTCTGCGCCGCCCTAGGCTTCGAGGGCTTCCAGGACTTCAAGCTCAAGCTGGCGCACAGCGTGGCGCTCGGCGTGCCCGCCACCCAATCGGTGCTGGACGCCACCGACACGCCGCAGGCGCTGACCGACAAGGTGTTCGACTACACCATGACCAGCCTCGACTGGGCGCGCAGCCAGCTCGACCACGAGGCGGTCGCGCGGGCGATCGAACTGCTGGCGGGCGCCGAACGGATCGAGTTCTTCGGCTTCGGTGCGTCGTGGATCGTCGCCGCCGACGCACAGCAGAAGTTCCCCTTGTTCGGCGTGCCTTGCCAGGTCCACACCGACTCGCACCAGCAGTTCATCGCCGCGTCCATGATGCGGCCGGGCGACGTGGCGGTGGCGATCTCCAACACCGGGCAGACCATCGCCTTGCTGGAGGTGATGCGGTCGGCGCGCGACAGCGGGGCGCAGGTGATCGGTATTTCCGGCCGGGCAGGAGGCCGGATGGAACGGCTGTGCGGGCTTCTGCTGGTGATCGAGACGCTGGAAAACACCGACATCTACACTCCAACCATCTCCCGGCTGGCAGCGCTGGTGCTGATCGACATCCTGGCGGTGGGGGTGGCGATGCGTCGCGGTGGCGACCACCAGCGGCGTCTGGCAACCATGAAGAAGCGGCTGAGCGTCATGCGCTCGCGCGGGCCGGATTTGGACGAGGAATAGGCGCTCAGGTCCGCTCGACTTTTGGTGCCGACCGTGCTGCCACTTGTGGTGCTACCAAAGCTGGAAACAAGTGGTTCAACGGGCAAAGGGTGGGTTCTGCGAGGCCAGCGGCATCAAGAAAGGTCCGGTCGAGCCCCAGTTGCGGCAGTGGCTGGCGGAGCACCGAGGCATGGTAGATATCGCGCCTGTGAAAATTTAGAACTCATTCCATATGAATTGCAGAGGGATGTCGACGCAACCTTCAGCACCGTCCTTGCGCGTGACCGCAGTGAATGTCGCTACTGCGGCTGTCGCCGCTTTGTTGCCCATGCTCCAGTTGGGAGGAGCGGCGAACGCCACGTTCGGCGACACCTTCTTTTTCGAAGTCACTTGGCGCACCCAGCTTGTTGGTCACATGGGCCACGCACAAGACGTCGCAACCATGCGCTTGAGCGAAGGCATACCGGCCAGCGGCCTCCATCTCCACAACGAGCGTGTCGCGGGAGCGGGCCCGCTCCACGGCAAGGGCTGTCTCGCGAAACGGCGCGTCCGTGGTCCATGAGCGGCCGACAACCGGATCAAGACCGTCCTCGGCGTGCAGGGCGCGTACGACGGCGGCCAGCAGTGCCGGATCGGCGGCGACCTCATCTGCGGGCGACAGGTAGTGCGCGCTCGTTCCCTCGTCGCGCAGCGCGCGGTCGATTAGCACGAAGTAGGGAGGTGCAGCGATCTCGGCGATCTGACCGGCCGAGGACAGGTTGATCAGGAACCGGCAGCCCGACGCGAACAGCAGTTCAGCCACTATCACCGCATAGGGCAATCCAACGACCTTGCCGATGACGCCGAGGCGCATCCTTCCGACGTCACAGACCAGCATCTCGGAATGGTAGCGGGCCCAGTCTCGCATCGGCGAGGCTGCCCGATGCTGCATCGCGTACGCGACCAAGTCCCCCGTCCGGATTAAGAACGCAAACCGGCGGCACCAGCGACGGTGCGAGGAGCCGTTGGCGGCGCGCCTCACGCAGCATGTTCTCAGGCAGGAACACCAACGGTGCATCGGTGTCATGTGCGCGGCCGGTCCACGATTCCGGGACGCTGGACGTCCTGGCCAGCATCGCCCCGAACCGGTCCGGCGGGAAAGCGGTCATAGCCCGGCGAACCATGAGTAGCCGCGGGTTTCCCAGTAGCCGTTGGTGGGGTAGGTGTTCGTGACCTGGATCGCGGTGATCCATTTCGGGTTCTTGTATCCGAGCTTGGTGGCCATCCGCAGGCGCAGCGGGAAGCCGAACGGGTCGGCGATGGTCGCGCCGGCGTAATCCATCGCCAGGATGGTCTGCGGATGCAGCGCGGTCGCCATGTCGATGCTGCTGGGATAGTCGTCAATGGTCCTGAGGCGACGTAGCGGGCCCGCGTGTCGGCGCCGACACGCCGGAGAAAGGTGGACAAACGTACCCCGGACCATTCGCCGATGTAGCTCCAGCCTTCCACGCAGACATGCTTGATGATCATGTCGCTCTGCGACAGGGCGGCAAGCCGCGGCAGCGTCCAGGCCGTGCGGTCGGTGATCAGGCCGGACAATTCCAGGCGCCAGGTCGCGGCGTCAACCGGCCTGACCTTGGTGACGTCGTAATAAGGGTGGAACTTCGGCGGCTTCAGCACCTCGCTCGCCGGATAAGTCGGCGCCAGCTTGCGGGGATCGAACAGTCAGGACTGCACGACGTCGTTCATGTCCCTGAGCGCCAGCAGCCCGGACTGCACGGCTTCGGGACGCTTGACGTCGCAATCGGTAGCATGGACAGCGCGCCGAGCGACAGGCCGCCACAGAACAGCTGGCGGCGCCTCAGCATGCGTAGCAGTGTCCCGTGGTCGTCGAGGATCGCAGGATCGGGCGGGACATCGGGACGGAAGGGCGACCTCACGGCGCGACCTGCTCCCGCGCGACCGCGGGTTCCTCCGGCGCTGGCCTGCCGAGCCGGGAACCGCCGGATACCATCGCCCATAGCGTCTGCGGCACCAGGCAGGCCAGTGCCACATGCACGAGCAGGAAGCCGACGAGCACCGACATGCCCGTGAAATGCAACACGCGCGCGGATTGGAAGCCGTCGAGCGTCGAGACGAGCCCGGAGAACTGCACCGGTTTCCAGATCGCAGTTCCCGTGACGATTTGCATGATCCCGGCCAGGATGGTGATGATGTAGAGGATCTTCTGCACGGCGTTGTAGGTGGTGAGGTCCTCGTGCGCGACGTGAAAGTGCAATGTGTCGCGCACGGTCCGAACCACGTCGCGGACGTGGATCGGCAGCAGGCGTTCGCGCAGGCGGCCAGTCACGAAGCCGTAGATCAGATAGGCGAGGCCGTTCAGCGCCAGCAGCCACATGCCGGCGAAGTGGTAGTCAGGCTCGGAGCAGCCCACTCGCCCAGGCGTAGCAGGTCGGAAAAGTAGAATCCTTTGATCACGGCATCATCGTCATAGATCCCCCAACCGGAAGTGATCATAACGAGCATCGCCGCGGCGTTGAGCCAGTGCATGATCCGGATCGGCCAGGAACGCAGCTTGTGGCCGGGTGGTGACAGGGGTTAGTCTTTCTCGTTCTCATGTAAGTAAATTTTCAGGATCACTCGCGGAGGGTCCGCGGGATCCGCGACGTCGTGCGCGGTAAATGGCAGATCGCGGAAGGGGGGAAATGACGTGTCAAGACGGATCCTGACAGCCATTTGCTTGTGCTGCGCGTGGCCGGCGCTCGCGCAAAGCCCGACGCCGGGCGGCATGCCACCGCCGCCCGGAATGAGCCTGCAGGACTCTGCGGCGATGCGATTTCCGCAGCCGGTTCGGGTCGGTGACCTGATCGGCCGCGACGTGCGGCGGCCGGTACGCAGCCAGCAATCCTTGGGGGAGGTGCGGGACGTAGTGCGGCGCAGCGACGGGCAGATTGCCATAGTGATCCGCTATGGCGGCCGGCTCGGGATCGGCGGCCGGCTGATCGCGGTGCCGGTGGATGCGATGGTGCCGCTCGGCGACGTGGTGGAGCCAGTGGCATTCTCCCCGACGTCCCGCGACGCCGAGATCAAGGTAGGACTGGCGAAGCCGTCTTATACCAACGGCGTTAGGCTGTGACCTGTCTGGCCCAAGAGCGTGTGGCGATAAAG
>CAXSHC010000248.1:0-4690 GCA_964236745.1 uncultured Acetobacteraceae bacterium | reverse complement strand
GCGGCGTCAGCATCGCGGCCACGTTGGGCGCCATGTTGAGGATGCCCAGCGTTGCCCCATGCCGCTCGGCCGGAAAGAACACCGCCACCGCCTTGATCCCGGCGATGTTGCCGACCGCCTCGAACCCGCCCAGCGCCGCGCGCGCCAGCACGAACCCGTTCACGCTGCGGCACAGGGCATGCAGCATCGCCGCCCCGCTCCACCCGCCCAGCCCCACCGCGAAGCCCGCGCGCACGCCCACCCTGTCCACGAGCCATCCGGCCCCCAACAGCGTCAGCGCGACGGAGGCCTGGAACGCGGTGGTCATGGCGCCGTAGTCGCCGCTCCGCCAGCCCAGCAGGCGGTCCAGCACCGGCTTGAGCAGGGCGATCACCTGCCGGTCCGCGTAGCTGATGATCGACGCGGCGAACAGCAGCGCCAGCAGCGCCGGACGAAGGCGGCACTCGGCCGCTTCCCGCACCGCCTCAGAAATCCTTGTGCAGGGTGAACCCGGCATAGCGCCCGTTGTCGCGCGGCACGTCGCGTATCACCCCGCCCAGGTTGCCGAACGCCAGCAGGTTGGAATAATGCGTATCGAGCACGTTCTTGACGATCGCGGTCAGGCTCCAGCGGCGCGCGTGGTCGATCAGCGACGCGTTGATGTCCCAGATGCCGTACGTGTCCTGGATCGTGCCCGGCGTTTCCGTCAGCGAGTACTGCGTGCGCGTCTGCCAGTCGTAGTCCGAGCCCACGTCGAGGTCGAAGTTCTCCGACAGGTTCATCAGATAGTCGCCACGCAGGTCGAGCTTCCAGCGCGGCGCGAACGGCAGCGGCTCGCCGTTGACGTTGCTGCTCGGCGGCGATCCGGCGGGGATGTTGAACTGGTCCACGTGCGCGTCGAGATACGATCCCACCACCGCGAGGTTCAGGTTGCGTATCGGCCGCGTGCTCAGGTTGAACTCCACCCCCTGGGTCGACACGCTGCCGGCGTTGATCAGCCGCGTGACCAGCGCGCCGTCCACGCTGTCGAGGAAGTTCGCCTGGTAGTTGCTGAAGTCGCTCATGAACGCCGCCACGTCCAGCGTCACGCGGCGGCGCAGCAGCTGCGACTTCAGTCCCACCTCGAAGGTGTTGTTGGTTTCCGGCTTCAGCGCGTCCGTGTCAGTCGGCTGCATGTTGAAGAACACGTTGTATGCCGGCCCCTTGTAGCCGCGCGAGTACGTGAAATACGTCACCGCGTTCGGCGCCAGGTCGTACTGCAGCCCGATGCGGTCGACATAGCCGTTCTCCGCCGTCGACCCGCTGATGCTGAACGACGGCCGCACCCCGGTGATCGCGGTGGCGCTGGTCGAGGCGCGGTCGAAGTCGTAGCCGAGGTCGTCGCGCAGCACGCGCAGGCCCAGGATCACGTGCAGCGACTTCGTCAGGTTGAGGTTGCCCTCGCCGAAGATCGCGTAGTTGTTCGCCACGGTGCCGTAGTTCGCGAGCCCCAGGTTGTTCAGCGTTTCCCGCCCGGCCAGTTGGCTCACCTGCCGCCCGTAATCCTCGTCGTCCTCGTCGTGCAGGTAGTACAGTCCCGCCACGTAGTCGAAGAACCGTCCCTTGGGCGAGGCGATCCGCACTTCCTGCGACGCCTGGTAGAAGTCGAGGTTGCCCTGGTCCCTGATCGCCGGCAGGCCGGCCGCCACCTGTCCCAGCTGGTCGTAGTCCTGGTGCTGCGTATTCTGCCAGCGCCTGTACGCCGTCACCGAGGTGAGCGTGTAGTCGCCGCCCAGCTTCTGGTCGACGGTGACGGACGCGCCACCGTTGTCGTCCTCGACCCGGCTGCGCAGATCCTGGTTGATGGTGGTGTTGTTCTTCCCCGGCACGATCCCCGACCCCGCCAGCGCGTTCGCCACCGGCACGCTCCTGGTCACGAGGTCGGTCGGAAACGCTTGCTGCTGCGTCGACACAAACACCCCGTTCGGCGCCGTGTTGGTGGAGCGCAGGTAGTCCAGCCCCAGCGTCACCCGCGTCCGGTCGGTCGGCGTCCAGGCGAGCCTGGTGCGCACCCCGTCATGACGGTAGCCATTCACCGTCTTGTCGTTCAGCGTGTCGGAAACGTTGCCGTCGTAGCCGCTCACCAGCATGTTGATCAGCCCGGTCAGCGTTCCCGGCACCAGCGTGCCCGACACCCCCGCCTTGAGCCTGTACTCGGTGTCGGAAAAATACGACGTGTCGGTATACGCATGGAACGCCGCCGTCGGCTGCGTGGTGACGATGTTCACCACCCCCGCCGACGCATTCTTGCCGAATAGCGTGCCCTGCGGCCCGCTCAGCACCTCGACGTGGTCGATGTCCAGCAGGTCCAGCGTCGCTTGTCCCGACCGCGCCAGCACCACCCCGTCGATCACGGTGGACACGGACGGCTCCACCCCCGGCAAGGTCGAGATGGTGCCGAGCCCGCGAATGAACACCGCCTGGTCCTTGTTCGACGTGGCGTTGCGGAAGTTGGCACTCGGCACCTTCTGCAGGATGTCCTGCAGATCGGTGAGGTTGTCGCGCGCCGCCTGCTTGCCGGTGATCACCGACACCGACACCGGCACCTTCTGCAGCGGCTCCGACCGCCTGCGCGCCGTCACCGTCACCTGCTCCGGTCCCGCCGACGCCTCGCCTCCCACCCGTGGCGTCGCCGGCGTCGCCGGCACCCCCTGCGCGAACGCCGGGATCGGCACCAGCGTGCCCAGAAGCAGCACGCGCCTGAATTACGAGAGCATGGTGTCGTCCATCCCAAGCCGCAACGTTTCCCGTCGGCGCCGGCATATGCAACCTTCCCACCGATGTCAAAGCGCAATGCCCAAACAACTAATTTTAATCGTTATATCTGCCGCTCGCCGCCTCCAGCCTCGTCCGCCCTCTGCGCCGGCACCAGCCGCCCCACCACCGCGACCGCCACCGCGTTACCCAGCACGCTGGTCGCTGTGCGCCCCATATCCAGGACGTGGTCGATCCCCAGGATCAGCAGCAGCCCCGCATCCGGCAGCCCGAACGTTGGCAGCACAGATGCCAGCGCCACCGTCGCGGCGCGCGGCACCCCGGCCGTGCCTTTGGACGTCGCCATCAGCACCAGCAGCATCCCCACCTGCTGCCCCGGGCCGAGAGCGATCCCGTACGCCTGCGCGATGAAAAGCGCGGCAAACGCCTGGAACAGCATGGAGCCGTCCAGGTTGAACGCGTATCCCAGCGGCAGCACCAGCCCCACCAGCCGCGGCGCCATTCCGAACCGTTCCAGCACCGCCACCATCTGCGGGAACGCCGCCTCGCTGCTCGCGGTCGCGAACCCCAGCAGCAGGGGCGGCGCCATCATCCGCAGCAGCGTCCACGCCTTACGCCCGAGCACCGCGAAGCCGGCCGCCGCCAGCACCCCCCACAGCACCAGCCCGGTCGCGTAGAACCCGCCCACCAGCCGCGCATACCCGCCCGCCATCGCCATGCCGCCGCGCCCGAAGCTTCCCAGCAGGCTCGCGAACACCGCCACCGGCGCCAGCCGCATCACCAGGGCTGTCAGCCGCAGCATCGCTTCCGCCAGGTCCGACAACCCGGTCCGCATCCGCGCCGACGCTTCCTCGGGCAACGCCGACACCGCCATCCCGAACAGGGCTGCGAACACCACCACCTGCACGACGTCGTTGCGCGCCATCGCGTCCACCACGCTTGCCGGCACCAGCCCTTCCACGAATTTCCACCCGTCGAACCCCGGCCCAACCCCCGGTGCTCCGCGTGGCAGCGGCAGCGCCAGGCCCGTTCCTGGATGCAGCAGGTTCGCTCCCAGCAGCCCGAGCCCCAGCGACAGCAGCGACGCCGCCACGAACCATCCCATCGCCAGCAGCGTGACCCGTCCGATCCCGGCCTGCCCCCGCATCCCGGCGACGCCGTCCGCCAGCGTCGCCAGCACCAGCGGCGCCACGACCAGGCGCACCAGCCGCAGGAACAGCGCCGCCACCGTTTCCGCCGCCGCCGTGACCGCCTGCAGCACCGCCTCCGGCACCGCGCCATGCAGCACGATCCCGCCCACGGCGCCGCACCCCATCGCCACCAGGATCCACCGCGCCGGGTGCGCCATCATCGCGTCTGCTCCGGGAATGGTCCGCCCCACCTCGCCCGCAGCCGGCGTGGGGACGGGAAGCCGACAGGGTGGCGACCCGCTGCCCGCCTGCCAAGTCGTGACGACCCCGCCCATTGACCGCCGCCGGACCCGGCCCTTTCCTTGGACCCTGCCCCAGGACACGAAGGACAGCGGATCATGGATGTGCGCGCGGCGGTCGCCTTCGAGGCGGGCAGGGCCCTGGAGATCGAGACGGTACAGCTCGAAGGTCCGCGCGCCGGCGAGGTGCTGGTCGAGATCAAGGCCACCGGCCTGTGCCACACCGACAAGTACACCCTGTCCGGCGCCGACCCCGAAGGCCTGTTCCCCGCCATCCTCGGCCACGAGGGCGCCGGCATCGTCGTCGAGGTTGGCCCCGAGGTGACGGGCCTGAAGCCCGGCGACCACGTGATCCCGCTCTACACCCCCGAGTGCCGGCAGTGCCGCTCCTGCCTGTCGCGCAAGACCAACCTGTGCACGTCGGTCCGCGCTACCCAGGGACGCGGTCTAATGCCCGACGGCACCACCCGCTTCTCCTTCAAGGGCCAACCCATCCTGCACTACATGGGCTGCTCGACCTTCGCCAAC
>CAXSHC010000247.1:0-4739 GCA_964236745.1 uncultured Acetobacteraceae bacterium | reverse complement strand
CAGCTCCAGCGTGACAGGGATGATTTTCTCCTACGCGTACTGCATGATCAGCCGGCCTGTTGTGGTTTCACCGGTGAAGGCGACCTTGGCGACGCGCGGGCTTTGCGCCAGCGGCTTGCCGCACTCGACGCCGAAGCCGTTGACGATGTTGAGCACGCCGGGCGGCAGCAGGTCGGCGATGATCTCGGCCCACACCATGATGGACATGGGCGTCTGCTCGGCGGGCTTGAGCACGACGCAGTTGCCGGCGGCCAGGGCCGGGGCCAGCTTCCACACCGCCATCAGCAGCGGGAAGTTCCAGGGGATGATCTGGGCGACCACGCCAAGCGGCTCGTGGAAGTGGTAGGCGACCGTGTCGTGGTCGATCTCGGACAGGGTGCCTTCCTGGGCGCGCAGGCAGCCGGCGAAGTAGCGGAAATGGTCCACCGCGAGGGGAAGGTCGGCGGCGGTGGTTTCGCGGATCGGCTTGCCGTTGTCGATGGTCTCGACCAGGGCCAGCAGGTCGAGCCGCTCTTCCATCCGGTCGGCGATGCGCAGCAGCACGCGCGCGCGCTCGGCGGGCGAGGTGTCGCCCCAGGCCTCGCTGGCGGCGTGCGCCGCATCGAGGGCCAGCTCGACATCCTCGGCCGTCGAGCGGGCGACGGTGCAGATCACCTGGCCGTCGATCGGCGAGATGTTCTCAAAGGTTTGCCCGCGGGTGGCAGCGACCCAGCCGCCGCCGATGAAGTTGTCGTAGTGCGGCCGGATCGCGATTTCCTTGGCGACGTCGGCAAGAGCCTTCTCGACCATGATGCGTTCTCCCTCGTGCGGGTCCCGTTCTGCGGCCCGCTGGTTCGGTGATGTTAGTGTGCGCTCTTCGGGGGCGCCTGTTCCAGACAGAAGGCGGTGAACTCGTCGCGGCTGGCGAAAGCGGTCTGGGTGCCGGGGCGGGTCACGGAATGCGCGGCGTAGAGGCTGGCCTGGCTCAGGGCGGCGTGCATGTCCTTGTGCCGGACGTAGTGGGCGGCGAAGGCGCCGATGAAGGCGTCGCCGGCGCCGCTGGTGTCGCGGACGCGCACCCGAACCGAGGGCACGTGCCATGTTTCGGTGGGGGTGACCAGCAGCGCTCCTTCCGCGCCCAGCGTGACCACGATGCGGCCCATGCCGCGGGCGAGCAGGTGGTGTGCTGCGGCGGCGGCCTCGGTGGGGGTGTCGGCCGGCATGCCGGTCAGGATCGACAGCTCGGTCTGGTTGGGCATGAAGAAGTCGACGGTGGCGATGCGGTCGAGCGACAGGTTCGCGGTGGCGGGAGCGGGGTTGAGCAGCACCGGCTTGTTGTGGGCATGGGCCCAGTCGATGGCGTGGTAGACGGTGTCGAGCGGGATCTCGAGCTGCAGCAGGATGAGGTCGCAGCCGAGCAGGTCGGGGGCGGCCTCGTCGATGTCGGCCGGGAGCAGGTGATCGTTGGCGCCCTTGACGATCAGGATGCTGTTGTCGCCGTTGGCATCGACGAAGATCGGCGCCACGCCGTTGGAGGTGCCGGGCACGGCGCGGACGTGCCGGGCGTCGATGCCGAGGGTGGAAAAGTTGCGCAGCACGTCGGCGCCGAACAGGTCGTCGCCGACGCGGCTGACCATCAGGACGTCGGCGCCGAGCTTCGCCGCGGCGGCGGCCTGGTTGGCGCCCTTGCCGCCGGGGCCGATGGCGAAGGCGGGCGCGGCCAGGGTTTCGCCCAGGCGCGGCATGCGGTCCACGGTGGTGACCAGGTCGACCATGTTGCTGCCGATGACAGCGATTCGTTGGCTCATGACTTGGCACTCATGGAACAGCTCCGCGGGAGGGATGAAGGGCGGCGATGCGGGCGTCCATGTCGGCCGCTTCCGCCGTGGCGAGGTAGCCGAGGGTGAGGGTGAACTGCGCGCGGCCGCGCGGCGGCAGCAGGCGGACGTGGTTCTTGCGTCGCTCGGCCAGGTAGCCTTCCGGCTGGCAGGTCGCGGGAAGCGCGAAGGCGGCGACGCCGGCGTCGGGGTCGGTCATGATCCAGCGCACGCAATGGGGGAACTCGGCGGGCATGTAGCTGAGCGCGAAGCCATCGCCTTCGGGGCGTCGCAGCATCAGCGCGGTGCGGCCGGCGGGGTCGGTGCCGAGGCCGGACACGTAGAACACCTGCTCGGGATCGTAGCGGTCGGGCTGGTCCAGCACCTCCATGCGGGCGGGATGCCCGGCCAGCTCGTCGATCAGGTCGAGATAGTCAGCGTTGGGGCGGACATGGGCCGGCACGGCGCGTCGCACCGACACGGTGGCGGGGTGGAAGGGGGCGGGCTGCACGATGCGGCCGTTCTCGACGAAGGCGAAGTTGACGTGGGCCATGTACATCAGCTCCATCGGACGGCCGGAGCGGTTCTCGACGGTCATGGCGAGGTCGAACAGGGCGTCGTCCTGGCGCAAGGTGACGCTGGGATGGGCCCGGTAGTGCGGGCCGAACGCGACCACGTGGTCGCGCTCGCTAGTGAGGCGCAGGGACAGCACGCCGTCCTGTTCCAGGAGGTCGAGGCAAGCGTTGCGCATGGAAGCGCAGGGGAACTCGCCGTGGGCGGGGTGGTCGTCGTCGGGGCCAGGAACGCCGTTGCGGAGCAGGCCGCTGTGAAAGGCGAAGCAGCCATAGGTGCCGCCAATGGTGTCGGACGGGAGCGGCATGTCGAAGCCGCTGCGCATGGCAAGGTCGACGTCGTCGAAGCGGGCGCTCCAGATCATCTGGCCGAACCAGGGCAGCACCACGAGCTCGCCGCGCCGGTTGCGCAGGCGGAGCGCCTCGATGCCGCTGGGATAGCGGAACAGGGCGGCGTGGAGGCCGCCCGCGTCCAACACCGTGCGGTCGGCGGCGTGGAGGTTGTCCCGGTGCAGCGGGATGGTGGCGAGGCAGCGCATGGGATCAGCGGCTCCGTGTGCGAAGCGCGTTGAGCGCGATCGACAGCAGCAGGAACGCACCCCAGATGAAGTCGACCAGGAAGTTGCTGAACCGCATCAGCTGCAGGCCCGAGGAGAGCAGCATCAGCGCCAGCAGGGCGAGCACGATGCCGAACACCGAGCCGCGCCCGCCGGCGGGGTTGGTGCCGCCGAGGACTGCGATCAGCACGGCCTGCAGCAGGTAGGACACGCCGTAGTCGGACTTGGCAGCGTTGGTGCGGCCGGACAGGATGATGCCGGCGGCGCTGGCGAGCACGCCGCTCAGCACGTAGGACAGGAACACGGTGCGGGCATTGCGAAGGCCTGCGAAGCGGGCGGCGCGGGCGCTGGTGCCGATCAGCTTGAGCGAGATGCCGAACGGGGTGCGTGCCAGCATCAGCGCCACCAGCAGGGCGGCGGCGAGGAACACCAGCAGCGGCACCGCGATCCCGAACAGCTCGCCGTTGCCGATGGCGCCCCACAGCATGGGGTAGCCGACGATGGCGGGGCCGCCGGTGAGCACCACGGCGATGCCGGTGTAGACCTGGCCGGTGCCGATGGTGGCGAGGATCGGGGTGATGCGGGCGCGCGCGATCAGCAGGCCGTTGACTGCGCCGGCAATCAGGCCGGTGGCGAGTGCCAGGAGGATGCCGAGCAGCACCGGGCCGGGTGCCATGTGCATGAGGGCGGGGCCGCGGGTGCCGCCATGGGCGTGGAAGTACAGGCCGGCCAGGATGCCGGACAGGTTGGCGATGCCGATCACCGACAGGTCGATGCCGCCGGTGAGCATGGCCAGCATCATGGCGATCGACAGCAGGCCGAGCTCGGGAGCGACAAAGGTGATGGATTCGAACACGTAGGGGCGCAGGAACTTGTGCGGGTCCAGCGCCGACATGGCGGCGAAGATCAGGGCGATCAGCAGCAGCAGTTGCAGCAGCGCCGGGTCCGGGCGCCGGAAGCGTCGCGGGGCGGTGGAAGCGGGGGCGGTGCTGCTCATGGGTTGCGCCGGGTGCGGTCGCGCCAGGCGGTGAAGCCGGCGGCGAGGATCACCACCAGGCCGACGACGATGCGCTGCCAGGTGGTGTCGATGTGCATCACGATCAGGCTGTTGGTGAGCATCACCAGGGTGAACACGCCGAGCATGGTGCCGAGCACGCTGCCCCGGCCGCCGAAGATGCTGACGCCACCCAGCACCACGGCGGCGATCACGTCGATCTCGGTGCCGGCCAGGTCGTGCGGGTTGGCGATCCAGATCATGGAGCCGTGCAGCAGGCCAGCGAAGCCGGCGAGCGCGCCCGCCAGGCCGTAGATGAAGAAGGTGGTGCCGCGCACGCTGAAGCCGGCGCGGCGGGCGGCCTCCTCGCCGCCGCCCAGGGCGTAGATCGAGCGGCCGACCAGGGTGTGGCGCAGCAGGAGGTGAACCCCCAGCGCCAGCAGCAGGTAGACCAGCACCATCGCCGACAGCCCGGCGTGCTGGCCGTTCGCGCTCGGGATGCGCAGAAGGTTGGTGCGGGCGAACGCGATCAGGGCGGGGGGCATCTGGTCGATGTTGATCTGGCTGGCGCTGACGGCGCCGAGCAGCAGGCCGCGCACGGCGGTGCCGGTGCCCAGCGTCACGATCAGCGGGATCATGCGCAGGCCGTGCACGAACACGGCGTTGAGCAGGCCGAGCACCAAGCCGATGGCAGTGGCGGCGATGAAGGGAAGCAGCACGCCGTCATAGGGGAGCGCCACCATGGCCTTGATGACGAGATACATGGCGGCGATGGCGAAGGCGGGAAACGACACGTCGATGCCGCCGGACAGCATCACCA
>CAXSHC010000246.1:0-4762 GCA_964236745.1 uncultured Acetobacteraceae bacterium | reverse complement strand
GGAACGCCTTCAGCGACAGGCCGCCGGCGACCACCGAGCCCATCAGCATGACAGTGCGTACGGAACGCCGGCTGAACAGCCTGGTGATCTCGGTGGTCCCGGCCGCGACGAACGAGGCCGCGAACGCGGGCAGGACCGACCGGACCGGCAGGATCACGCCAAGCCTGGGGAAGCTGGCGGCCAACGCGCCCAGGAACACGCACCAGAACAGGATCGAGACCAGGGCAGCGAAGACCGGGACCCGAAGCAGCCAGCGACCGCTCCAGCGCCCGGACCGCGCGATCATGGACAGAAGAAGGAGGGCTGCGCCGAACAAACAGCCAAGCCCCGTCAGAAACAGGAAACCCGCATCCACGTCCACAAGAAAGGCGAACAGGTGAAGCATCGGTTCAGGCCCGGAACGCGCTTGCGTCGACGCGGCAACGTTTGCCCTGCGCGCGCGCCGACGCGGCCGGGATGCTGGCCCCAAGCGATCGTGCCGGCACGGCGGAAGCTGTGGCCGGCGGCAGGCCCGGCCGGACCGTGAAACCCCTGGTCATGGCCCCCGCACCTCCTGCACCATCATCCGAAAGGCGGTGGCGAAGCGGATGCCGGCGGAGGCGGACGCCGAACTGTTCAACTGGATGCTGGCGGTGGGAAACGACCGGAGCCCCACCAGGCAGCCGCCGTCCTGCACCTGCGACAGGTGCGTCGTCAGGCATGGCACGTGATGCTGGCGCATGGCGTCGCGTACGGCCGGAAGGTAGACGCCTTCGGCAGTGATGATCGCGACGTAGTCCTGGAGGTCGACCAAGCTGCTCTGCTCGACCGGGACCGGCATGAGGAGGAGCTTGCCGACCCGCAGGCCCTGGGACAGCCAGGAAGCCGCCGCACGTGCCTCGTCCTCCGACCCGGGAACGTCCTGCGCATAGACGATGGCAAGGTTGACGGTTCCGCTGAGCGGCATGTCGGTGAAGTGCAGCGCCCATCCGGCGAGCTGCAGATCCTTCGGCGTCAGCCGCTCGACATGCCGGGACAGGTGCATTCCGCCCAGCATGCAGACGAGAAGCCCGAGCGCCGGAACCCCGGCCAGTCGTCGCAAGGAAAGCTTTCCGTTCAAGCAAGTCACCACCGCTGATGCGGCGGTTATCTCATTGGCGGATTGCGGAATCCTTAACGCACGGAAGCCGGGAAGCATGATGCCCGGACCGCGTGCCCTGGGTAGCGGAACGCCGCCGACCCGACGACGAGCCGATCCAGTCGCGGCGATGCAGGTGCGGCGAGCCGGAACCGCGGATCAGGGTCGCCCGGCATCGCCTGCCAGGCGCCGCGTCAGGCGGCGCGGTAGCCGCCGCCGGAAGGACGCCGGTTGTTGCGGCCGGGGGCGCCCGAAGGCTGACCGCCCGGACGGCCACCGGAACGCTGCGGCCCGTGGTTCTGGGCGCCGTGGTTCTGGCCGCTGCCGGAACGCTGGCCGCCGCCCCCATGGTTCTGGCGGCCGCGGCCGCCGCTGCCGAGCACCGGCGGGCGCATGGTCGAGCTGGAAGCCATTTCCGAATGAAACGGATGGTCCATGAACACCGGCAGCTTCTGGCCGATCTCCTTCTCGATGTCGCGCAGCCAGGCGCGCTGCTCGGCGTCGCACAGGGATACCGCCCACCCGTCGCGGCCGGCGCGCGCGGTGCGGCCGATGCGGTGCACATAGCTTTCCGGCACGTTGGGCAGGTCGTAGTTGAACACGTGGCTGACGTCGTCGACGTCGATGCCGCGGGCGGCGATGTCGGTCGCGACCAGCACCTTCACCGCCCCGGACTTGAAGCCGGCCATGGCGCGCTCGCGTGCGCCCTGGCTCTTGTTGCCGTGGATCGCCTCGGCGTTGATGCCTTCCTTGCACAGGAACTCGGCGACCTTGTTAGCCTCGTGCTTCATCAGGGTGAACACGATGGCGCGCACCACCTTGGGGCTCTGCACCAGCATCAGGATCGCCGGCTTCTTGTTGCTGTCGTCGACAAACATCACCGCCTGGCGGATGCGCTCCACGGTGGTGGACGGCGGCGTCACCTCGACGCGGGCAGGGTCGCGCAGCAGGCCGGCGGCGAGCTCGGCGATCGTGTTCGGCATGGTGGCGGAGAACAGCAGCGTTTGCCGCTCCTTGGGCAGAAGCGCGGTGATGCGGCGGATGTCGCGCACGAAACCCATGTCGAGCATGCGATCGGCCTCGTCCAGCACCAGAACCTCGACCGCGGACAGGTTGACGTGGCCTTGGTTGATCAGGTCGAGCAGGCGACCGGGGGCGGCCACCAGCACGTCGACGCCGCGACGCATCGCCTCGACCTGGCGGCCCTGGCCGACGCCACCGAAGATCACCGCGTGGCTCAGGCGCATGTGTCGCCCATAGGCCACAAAGCTTTCGTCGATCTGCGAGGCGAGCTCACGGGTCGGGGCCAACACCAGGACGCGTGGGCACTTCGCGGTGTGCGGCACGCGGTGCTGCGCCAGCCGGTGCAGGATCGGCAGGGCGAAGGCAGCGGTCTTGCCGGTGCCGGTCTGGGCCAGGCCGAGCAGGTCGCGGCCTTCGAGCAGGTGCGGAATGGCACCCGCCTGGATCGGGGTCGGAACGGTATAGCCTTCCTCGGTGAGGGCGCGGAGGAGAGGCTCGGACAGGTGAAGGTCTGCGAAGGTGGTCATGGGTGAAGCGGCGCCTCCTGGCGCCTGATCCGGCCGGCGGCATCGGCCGCATCGGGTGAAGATCGCTCGGGTAAGGTGAAGAATTGCCCAACGGATGCGCCGGTGCGGCTTGATCAGCCGATCAAGCGGATCGGGCGCTGGCTGGAAGGAGGTGAGGTGTCGCTGTTCCGGAAACGGTTGGGCCTCTGCGCCGGACCAACCTGGCATCGGGGCCTGGTATCGGGGAGCGTCAGGCGCAGCGCAGGGCACCTCACGCACCGCAAATAACGGCGGCAGCGGCACAAAACAAGAAAAATGTTGCAAAGCGGCATGAAGCGGCCCGCGTGCCGGATGACGAGACGCGGTTCCACTCCGGTCTGCCTCCGGTCCGCCTCCTCAGGGCAGGACCACGGTTCTTTCCCTGAGCACGCCGGCCCTGAGCAGGCCCGCCTTGAGCAGACCGGGATCGCCCTTGATCGCCTCGGCCAGCGCCGCAACCGTTCCTTCAAGCCGCTGGCCGCGTCCGAGCACCACCACGTCCACCACCGGCAACAACGGCAACCCGGCCGAGTCCGGCAAGGCGACGAGCGTGCCGCCCGACTGCCCGCCGCCGGCCAGAACCGGGAACTGCGCGGAGATGCCGAACCCGGCCCGGACCGCGGCCAGAAGGGCGCTCAGGCTGTGGCTGCTGAAGGCGAGGTGCCAGGCACGGTCGTGCCGGTCCAGCGCGTCGGTCGCCGCCTTGGCGGTGATGCTGGCGCCGGGAAACAGTACCAGCGGCACCGGCCGCTCCGGATCGAGCTGCGTTCCGGGACTGGCCAGCCAGATCAGCCGCTCCTGCCAGACGGTGACGCCGCTGGTGTTGCCGGGCCTGCGCTTGGTGAACACCAGGTCCAGCGCGCCCGCTTCCAGCTTCTCGTGCAACTGGAAACTGAGCCCCACCACCAGCTCCAGTTCCACCAGCGGATTGGCGATGCGGAACGCGTGCAGGATTTCCGGCAGGCGCGACAGCACGAGGTCCTCGGACACGCCGAACCGCAGCGCGCCACGCAGCACCAGCGGGTCGAAATAGGCTAGCGCCCGGTCCTGTGCCGCGATGATGTCGCGGGCGAGGCTGACCATCGCGGCGCCGTCGGTGGTCAGTTCCACCAGCCGGGTGCTGCGGAGCAGCAGCGACCGGTCGACGGCGCGCTCCAGGCGGCCGACATGCTCGCTTACCGTCGACTGGCTCATGCCGAGCTTGCGGGCGGCAGCGGTGAACTGCAGCGTATCAGCCACCGCGAGGAAGGAGCGCAGGAGAACGGGATCCAGGAATGTCATCGTGTTCATGGGTAAATGTGCTTGAATTTATCGTTTTTTACGATAAATAGGATGGTGTGACAACCACATCCGGATGACGCCATGCCTTTCCTCCCCCGACGTGGCCTGCTGGCGGCAGTTGGTGCCCTGGGTGCCGCTGGCGCCGCGCGCGCCGCCCCTTTGTTCGGCAACCCCGACAACCCGCCGCAAGGCGCCATCAACGCCCGCGGCACGCCGCAGGGGCTGACCAACCCCGGGCCGCAGAACCCGGTTCTGGCCGGCCAGTTCCCGTCGTTCCAGGATCCGCCGGCCACCGACGTCGACGGCATGCCGCTGTTCTGGGCCTCGTTCAACAACGCCCACAGGCGAATACAGAACGGCGGCTGGGCACGGGAGGTGACGCAGGAAGACTTCGCCATCTCGGAAAGCATCTCGGGCGTGAACATGCGCCTGGCTCCGGGCGGCATACGCGAGATGCACTGGCACCAGCAGGCCGAATGGGCCTTCATGGTCACCGGCAACTGCCGCATCACCACGATCGACGCCCATGGGCGGCCCAGCATCGACGACGTGTCGGCGGGCGACCTCTGGTACTTCCCGCCTGGCCTGCCGCACTCGCTGCAGGGGCTGGGGCCTGACGGGGCGGAGTTCCTGCTCGCGTTCGACAACGGCAAGGCGTCCGAGTTCAACACCCTGCTGCTGACCGACTGGCTCGCGCACACCCCGCCCGAGGTGCTGGCGCTCAACTTCGACGTTCCGGCCGACACCTTCAAGAACATCCCGCTGTCGAACCTGTGGATCTTCGAAGGCAAGGAGC
>CAXSHC010000245.1:0-4792 GCA_964236745.1 uncultured Acetobacteraceae bacterium | reverse complement strand
TGGTGGCGCTCGACCCGTGGTGGCTGGTGCTGCCGCCCGGGCTGCTGATCTTCGCGTCCCTGTTGTCGACGTCGCTGATCGGGCAGGGATTGCTGGGCAGGCGGAGCGGCACCCAGTGACGCACCCGGTGAGCCCCCGATGAGCACCGTGCTGGAGCTGGACGCCTTGTCGGTGTCCCTGCCGGCGCATGACGGCAGCGGGCTGGTGCCGGTGCTGGAAGCGCTGGACCTGCGGGTGCAAGCCGGCGAGATGACCGCGCTGGTGGGCGAAAGCGGCTCCGGCAAGACGGTCGCCGCATTGGCGGTGATGCGCCTGCTGCCGCGCGGCGGCCGCACCAGCGGCCATGTCCGCTTCGACGGCCTCGACCTGCTGGCCGAGGACGAGCGTCGCATGCGACGGCTGCGCGGCCGCATCGGCATGGTGTTCCAGAACCCGCTATCGGCGCTGAACCCGAGCGCCACGGTGGGCGCGCAGGTGGCGGAAGGCTACCGGCTGCACGAGGGCGGCAGCCGGGCACAGGCGCGCAGGCGGGCGATCGAGCTGCTGGGCGAAGTCGGCATTCCCGACCCGGCGCACCGCCTGGACGACTACCCGCACCAGTTCTCCGGCGGGCAGCGGCAGCGGGTGATGATCGCGGCCGCACTCGCCTGCGACCCGCGCGTGCTGATCGCGGACGAGCCCACCACCGGGCTCGACCCGCTGGTGGCGCGGCAGATCCTGTCGCTGCTGGGCCGGCTGCAGCGCAGCCACCGGCTGGGCGTGCTGTTCATCACCCACGACCTGTCGATCGTGGAAGCGCACGCCGACCGGCTGACGGTGCTGTATGCCGGCCGCGCGGTGGAATGGGGCGAGGCGCGCCGGTTCTTCGCCCTGCCCCGCCACCCCTACAGCCAGGCCCTGCTCGCCGCGGTGCCGCGGCTGGGCCAGCACACGCTGCGAGGGATCCCCGGGACGCTGCCGGGGCCGTCGGCATGGCCGCCCGGCTGCCGCTTCGCGCCGCGCTGTTCGCACCACCGGCCGCCCTGCGACGACGGCTATCCCGCAGCGCTGGGCGATGCCGGCGACGCGGCCTGCTGCCTTTATCCGCCCGCGCAGTCCACGATTCCGGCGCAATCCTTGAACACCGTTCACGGGACGCCGGTTGAAGCCGCCGCGGAACGGCCCGCGGCGGCGCTTCTGGCGCTGGAGCGTGTGACGGTGCGTTATTCCGGCCTGGCGCGCCGGGAAGCGGCTCCCGCCCTGCAGGAGGTGTCCCTGGTGCTCCGCCGCGGCGAATGCCTCGGCATCGTCGGCGAAAGCGGCTCCGGCAAGTCGACGCTGGGGCGGGCGATCCTGCACATGCTCCGGCACGAGGGCCGCATCCTGCTGGACGGACAGGTGGTGGCGGCGCTGCCAGGGCCGGAACGCAGGCGGGCGCTGCGGCGGATACAGCCGGTGTTCCAGGATCCGCGCGAGTCGCTCAACCCGCGCCTGCGGGTGCGCGACGCGCTGGCCGAGCCGCTTCGGCTGGGCGGCGTGTTCGACCGGGTGCGGCTCGACCGCGAGGTGGCGATCCTGCTGGGCAAGGTGGGGCTCGACCCGTCGCTGGGCGGGCGCCTGCCCGGGCAGATCTCCGGGGGGCAGGCGCAGCGCGTGGCGGTGGCGCGTGCCCTGGCGGCGCGCCCGGAGATCATCGTGCTGGACGAGCCCACCTCGGCGCTGGACGTGTCGACGCAGGCGATGCTGCTGTGCCTGCTCCGCGACCTGGCCCGGAGCGAGCGCGTTGCCCTGGTGATGATCAGCCACGACCTCGCCGCCGTCTGCTCGCTGGCGGACCGGATCGCGGTGCTGAAGGACGGCCGCATCGTCGAGATGGCGGACACCGCCGCCCTGATCTCGCGCCCGGCGCACGCCTACAGCGCCGCCCTGGTCGCCACCGCCCCGCGCGTGCCGGACGCAGCCGGACCGGCGGTGCGCCCGCCCGCCGCTTCCTGATCGGGCGCGTGGGCGGTTGGCCGGGAACGGCCCGGCGGGCGCGGACAGGCCAGGCTCCAGGGGGTGCGGTGCTTGTCGGATGCTCCGGTTCCGTGAGACTCGTGCGGTTGCGGCGCCGGTTCCGGAATGGCCGCGCGCCCTATCCGTCCCGCCGGGACGGTGCTGGTGGAGAAAGGATGTCGGGCTTCACCGACCTTGCCGGGCAAGGCTTCCTGCAGCTGGGCGAGCTGACGCTGGCCTTCGTGCTGTCGGCGCTGGTCGGGCTGGAGCGCGAGATACGGCAGAAGGCGGCGGGCCTGCGCACCTACACCCTGGTGGGCGTGGCGGCCGCGTTGTTCATGCTGATCTCCAAGTACGGCTTCAACGACGTGCTGGCGCAGCAACGGGTGGTGCTGGACCCGTCGCGGGTGGCGGCGCAGGTGGTGTCGGGGATCGGCTTCATCGGCGGCGGCGTGATCTTCATGCGGCGCGACCTGGTGCGGGGCCTGACCACGGCGGCATCGGTCTGGCTCACCGCAGCGCTCGGCATGGCCTGCGGCGCCGGGCTGCCGGTGCTGGCGGTGGCCACCACCCTCGGGCATTTCGTGATCATGCTGGGGTTCCCGGTGATGGTGCGCCGCTTGAAGCGGCACCGCCGCACCGTCAGCGCGATCCACATCTCCTATGCCGACGGGCGCGGCCTGCTGCGCACCATCCTGGTCCGCTGCACCGAGCTGCGCTTCGCGATCGATCAGGTGCGGCTGAGCCGGCCCGGACGGGTGCCGGATGCGGGCGACCAAGCGCAGGACGCGCTCGACGAGGAGAACGTCGCTGCCGGGCACGCGGGCGGCCCGGACGGCAGGCTGGTCAGCCTGCACATGCAGGTGATCGGCAAGCGGCCGGTGTCGCACCTGGTGGCGGGGCTGGCCGGCATAGACGGGGTGGCGGAGGTGGGGATCGTCGATGGCGCCGATCTCGACTGACTGCCGCGCCGGCGAGGTCGGATGCAGCCAGCCCCCTCACCCGCGGGACTGCGCCTCGATCCGGTTCGCCACGAGGCCCGGATCCGCCAGCACGTCGTGCAACGGTTGCAGCAGGCTCGCGCAGGACTTCCAGCGGCCACGCTGCGGGTATGGATCGGCGCCCTGACCTGAGTGAGGTTTGACGACCACACGGGCCGTTTCGTTTCAAAGAAGCGCAGGCGGTTCTCGTTACACGGCAGCCCGCAGAAGTCGAGCATGCGCCGGATGTTCGCGTCGGGCTCGGCGACCAGGGCCTCGTAGCCCACCTCCAGCAGGCGAGACGCCGGCAGCAGGCTGCGCCAGTGCGTCATCAGTCGCTTGTAGGCTTCGTAGTACAGGCCGATCTCCGACAGGTCGTAGCTGTATTCGTGACCGGTGGTGAACAGCCTGGAATAGCACGACAACCCGACATCTATCGGATCGCGCCGGCAGTTTATGATCCTGGCTTCGGGCAGCATCAGGTTGATGAGGCCGACATGGCGGAAGTTGTCGGTTCTCTTGTCCACCGTCCGGTATTCGTTGCCGGCCCGTTGCCGCGCGGAACGCAGGTAGGATCGGCCCAGGGCGCGCACGTCCTCCCGCGACCAGGAATTTATCCGCTCCGCGAGGCCGACGCGCCTGCCTCGTCCGGCACGCGGAACAGGGGTCCACCAGGGCCGGCTCGCCGATCGCGTGGATCTCCGAATGCGACGCGAGGATCTGCTCCACCAGCGAGGTGCCGGACCGGGGCATGCCGACCACGAAGATCGACGCCTCGGCAGCGGCCCCCGACGTGGCCCCGGCGGAACGGAGGGATGCGGCGTTCTCGTGCGAGAAGGCTTCGGCGAGGGCGAGCATCCGTCGCTCGTCGTCGTGCACGCTGTATTGGAAGCTGGCCCTGACCATGGGGCTTGCCGCATGGAGGCGGACGAAGGCCTCCTCGACTTGGTCGTCGCCCAGGTGGATGTGGGCCAGCGCGTAGTGCAGCTGGACCTTCTCCATCCACTGCTGCGTTTCGCCCAGGCGCTTCTCCATCGCGTCGACAGCCGGGTCGCCGGGTGTCAGCCGGGTCATGATGGCACGGTCGTACATGATCGACACGAGGTCGGATCGATCGGCCGCGGCCATGGCACGCGCGAACCCGTCGTTTTCTTCATCCCCGTTCTGGATCCTCAGCATTGTCTGGTCCGCGATGAGCCGGCCAGGATAGGGCGAAAAGGCCTCGGGCTTCTTGAAGAAGGCCAGGGCCTCGTGGTCACGATCCAGGGCCATGTCGAGCAGTCCGCGTTCCCGCCAAACACCGGAATGTTCCGGGTAAAGATCGAGCACACGACTGCACGCGGCCGCGGCTTCTTCCAGCCGGTCCGCCTGACGAAGAACGGCCACGCGCCGGATCAGGATCAGGACGTCGTCCGGATGCGCGTTCCCGGCCCGGTCGAGAAGCTCCAGGGCATCCGGATAACGACAACGACATTGCTCGACCGTCGCGGCGGCGAGGAAGCCGGGTAACGACGATCCTTGCACCTCCATGGCTATCCGGGCGTGACGGGATGCCTCCGCGAACGGGCCAGCCTCGCAGAGCAGGAAGGCCAGGCTGGCGTGCGTGGCGACCGCCTCGTCCAGTTCCAGGCTCGCCCGGCAGGCGGCGATGGCCGCACGCAGGTCGCCGCGCCTGTGGCGCAACGAGGCGAGGACGCCGAAGCTGCGCGACATGCGCCGCTCGAGAAGCGTTGCCGCGTCGCCGAGACGGCCGTTGTTTATCAGGTCGGAGATGGTCGGCGCGTTGTCGACGGCCGTCGGGACGCTTTCGACACCCTGAACTGCTGCCATGGAACCCG
>CAXSHC010000244.1:2496-4809 GCA_964236745.1 uncultured Acetobacteraceae bacterium | reverse complement strand
GTCGTAGAGCGGGAACCAGCTCGACTGGATCTGCACCATGATGCGGTGCCCGGGCTGGAACACGTGGTTGGTGGGCGGCAGGGTGAACTGGTAGCGCTCGACCTGGTTCGCCGGGATCGCGCTCGGATGGGCGAAGTCCGCGCGGTAGCGGCCGCGGAAGATGTCCATCGCGATCGGCAGCTGGTAGCCGCTCATCGCCGGGTCGTTGGGCGTCGCGTCCGGCTGCACGTCGATCAGCTTGACCACCCAGTCCGCGTCCGTGCCGGTGGTGGCGGCGAACAAGTCGGCGCGGGGCTCGCCGGAGATGCGCACCGGCGCCGTGAGCGGTGCCGTCTCGTAGACCAGCACGTCCGGCCGGTCGGCCACGCTGCGCTGGTCGGTGGTGAGCCAGGACTTCCAGCGCGCGCTGTCGCCGAACGACACCGGCGGCGGCAGGTAGGGCACGGGCTTGGCCGGATCGGACACGTAGCTGTCGGAGCCGGCGCCGTCGGCCGGCCGGTTGAAGCCGAGTCCGAAGCCCGGCTGCAGGTAGAGCGCGGTCATCGGCGCGGTGCAGCCCTGGTCGCAGGCCAGCGGCCAGCGGTCGAACCGGTCCCAATGGTTCTCGCCCGTGTTGTAGATGAAGGCCGCCGCAGGCAGGTTGGCCTTTGGGCTGCCCGGCTTGAGGTACTGGTCGAAGAACGGCCGAAGCACCTCCCGGCGGTACTGCGCGGCGGTGTCGACGTTCCATTGCAGCTGCCCCAGGCTCCTGCCGTCGTAGTTCACCTGGCTGTGCCGCCACGGCCCCATCGCCAGGATGTTGTTGCCCGTCTTGCCGGCTGCCCTGAGCGCCAGCCAGCTGTGGATCGCCCCCCACATGTCCTCCTGGTCCCACAGGCCTTGTTCCCAGAGCGTCGGCACGTCGGACGGATGCTGCGCCACGAGGTGGTCCAGCGCCTGGCCCTGCCAGAACGCGTCATAGGCGGGATGGGCCTTCATGCGCTGCCAGAACGGGAACTGGTCCAGCCCGTTGGCGGACGCATAGGCACCGGCAGAGCCCGCGCGCAGAAAGGTCTCGTAGTCGTCGTAGCGTGGACGCGGGATGGTCTGGCCTTCGCCGCGCACCGTCATCTGCTCGACCAGGTAGTCGAGGCCGGGCTGCCGGAACGCGCCGTAGTGGAACCAGTCGTCGCCCATCCAGCCGTCCACCATCGGGCTTTCCGGCGACGCCACCTTGAGCGCCGGGTGCGGATGCAGCAGCGCCATCACCACCGTCCAGCCCTCGTAGGACGAGCCGACCATGCCGACCCGGCCGTTGCTTTCGGGAATGTTCTTCACCAGCCAGTCGATGGTGTCCCAGGCGTCGGTGGTGTCGTCGGTGCCCGACGGGTTGAGCGAGCCGATCGGTGGCCGCGTCATGGTGTAGTCGCCTTCGGAGCCGTACTTGCCGCGCACGTCCTGGAACACCCGGATGTAGCCGCCGGCCACGAACACGTCGTCGCCCTGCGGCAGGGTGGCGAGCAAGGACGGGCTGTCGTTGCGGGTGACGCGCTTGGCGGCGTTGTAGGGCGTGCGGGTAAGCAGGATCGGCGCGTCGTGCGCGTTCTTCGGCACCACGATCACCGTGAACAGCTTCACCCCGTCGCGCATCGGGATCATCACGTCGCGCTTGACGTACTCGTCGCCCGCGCGCGGCAGGTCGACATGGGCCGGGATGTCGTTGCCGGTGGCGACCAGCAGCGGGTCCGTGGGTGCCGCCGCCGCCGGGCCGAGGCAGGCGAGCAGGGCGGCTGCCAGCAGTAGTGACCGGCGGGCCGGCAACACCATCGCCGCTGCCTGCGGTCGCGTGCCGGACGGGAACGTGCCGGACGGGACACGGCTGGTTGTCGTGGGAATGCCGGACCGGCTTCTGTCTTGTACAAACATCGGGGCATTGTTCCCGATCGTGACGGCGGCCACCAGCCCCGGTGGTGCCGGCAAACCCGGCATCCTTCGGCGCGGACGCCACTGCCGCATCGGGAAACACGGCGCCCCAGGCGACCCGCAGCTTCGTCCGCGCCGTACCGGCCAGGGTTGCCGCTCGCCGTGTCGAGGCCGGCGGAGCGGGCGTCGCCTCGGGATCCAGGCGAGGCCGGGACGCGAGGCTGCCGACCGGAAGCGGCTCGTGCATGCGCGTCAGCGTCGAGGCAGGACGCGAGAAGGATCCCGGGCAGACCACGGGGCAGGGCAGAAGGACCTGATCGGTCGGAGGGAACAGGCCTGCCCGCAGATGAGCAAGGCCCGCCACGGAGATGACCGGCCGCGAGGTGCGGCCGGTCTTCCGGATGGTTAGGC
>CAXSHC010000244.1:0-2486 GCA_964236745.1 uncultured Acetobacteraceae bacterium | reverse complement strand
CCGAGGAGGTGAACATCCCCTGGACGCCGTTCGGGAAGAAGCCGCCGCTGGTGGTGCCGCCGGCGAACACGATGGCGAGCACCTGCTCCGGCGTGCGGCTGAAGGCGAGCGAGTTGCTGTCGGTCGGTGCGAGGTTGACGGTGCCGTTCGCGCCATCGTCTCCCATGTCGTCGCTCGGCATGCTTGTTCCCGGACCGGTGCCCGAAAACGCCGCGCGGATCGCCGCGATGCGGTCGGTGTAGACCGAATAGTTGGCCTGGTAGAGCGCGCTGCGGATCGCCCCCGCGTGGTAGGCCTCGACCGCGAGGATGCTGGCGGCAGCCCCGAGATAGGTCTTGCTCGTGACCAGCGGAGCCGCACCGGTATAGGCGGTGACGCCGATGTCCTCGAACACGAAGGCGCCGAGCGGGAAGCTCAACTCGTCTGCGAACGGGTTGAAGCCCGGCAGCCCGATCGCCTGGCCGAGGCTCAGGAAGGTGTTGGTGAAGTCGATGTTGGGCTCGGAAACCGCGGCGGTGCCGAGGTTGGAGCGCAGAAAGGCGACGTGGTTAGCCTCGTCGAGGGCGATGTCGGCGAACAGCTTCTGCAGTGCCGGATCGGTGAAAGGCACCGGGCTGCCGCCGGTGACCGTGCCGGGCGTGCCGATGTTGGCGAGGCCGGATCCGCTGACGCCGCGGTTGTAGTACTCTCCTTCGAGATACTCCAGGTTGAGCGCGAAGTTGAGGATGCCGACATCGATGTTGGTGGTTGCCGCGTCGGCCGGGGAGGCGCGGCCCAGGCCGGTGGCGAGCACGCCCGCCGCCAGGGCACCGGCACCCGCTCGGCCAAGGAGAGACCGGCGGGAAGACGCCGGCGACGACGTAAAGGCAAGGTCATTCTGCTGCATGGCACATCTCGTCCCAGATTGGCGCGTGGTCGCGCTCCAGAAGCCACGTCCTGCGGCTCCTACCAGCTGATACGGGCGGCTGCTCCCTCTGGATGTCGTCTTTTTGTGACGATCTTGCGATGGGGACATGAATCCCTTCCTGATGTCGGGTCTCAGCCCGGCAGCAGGACGTGGTCGATCACGTGGATGACGCCGTTTGATTGGTACACATCGGCAATTGTGACGGTTGCGACGTCGCCTTTCTCGTCCGTCAGCATGATGGTTCCCGGGGCGCCCATGCTCGCCGTGAGCGGCACGCCGGCGACCGTCATGAGGGTCGCCCTGCCGCCGCCCGCAGCGATCGCCGCCATCAGCGCCTTGGAGTCCATGCGGCCGGCAACCACGTGATAGGTCAGCACCTTCGTCAGCATGGCCTTGTTCTCGGGCTTCAGCAGCGTGGGAACCGTGCCCGGCGGCAGCATCGCGAAGGCTTCGTTGGTCGGCGCGAACACCGTGAACGGGCCCGGACCGGACAGGGTGTCCACGAGGCCCGCCGCCTTGACGGCCGCGACGAGGGTGGTGTGGTCCTTCGAATTGACCGCGTTCTGGATGATGTTCTGCTGCGGATACATGGCCGCCCCACCAACCATGGGATCAGTCATGGAGTTCGACTGCATCGATGCAGAACCGGGCTGCATGCAGCCGGCCACCAGACCAGCCGTCAGCAGCATCGGCATGATGATGCGAAATGTCATTGGCGTGTTTCCTGTCTGGATCGCGATCTACAATCCTTGTCCATCATTACGGAGGCAGGACGCCGGTGGATGCACCTCGGCATCCGATCCGAGTGGAAACGGAGGATCCGGCTCGTCGCGATGGATCCGCAGCACTCGTTCGATGTTGCCGCAGAACGATCGTTTGTCCTGGACCGACGGCAGGGAGGCTCAGCCTACCGCCGCGCCAGCCGGCACAGGAGCAGCTTCACATCGGTGATGCTGGAGGTGAAGGTCCGGCAGCCGGCGCGGCGCAGGCTCAGCGCGGCCAGCGCGTCCGCGGCATTGCCGAAGCGTTGGTCGGGGCGCTCGACGCTCCATAGCAGCTCGGGATGGTCGCGCAGCTGGACGGCGATGCCGTCGCGGATACGCATGGCCATCAGGGTGGGAAGCCAGGGCTGCGTCAGGTTGTTGTTGGTGCCGAAGAAGCGCACCCCGTCCGGCTGCCGCGTGGCAAGATAGGCGAGCGGCGACTTGTCGAGGAACAGCACCAGCGAGCCGTCCGGCAGGATCGGCATCGCCTCCGCGAGCGGCCGCCCGCCGCCATGCGGCTGCCGCCCCCAGTTCGGCTGCACCGTGTACAGCACCAGCAGGGCGAGCAGCGCCACCGCCCCCGCCAGGATCTCCAGCCGTCCGCGCGGGTCGCGGAGCACCGTCAGGGCCAGGATCGCCAGCATCGGGCCGCTGAGCAGCTCCAGCAGCGACAAGTAGCGGAAGATCGAGAACTGGCGCTCCCACAGCACGAGGCCGACCAGGAACAGCACGCACAGGAAGCGCACCCGGCCCGGCACCAGCGCCCGGCGCCACACGCCCAGGCCCAGCAGGCCGGCGCAGGAAAGCAAGGCCAG
>CAXSHC010000243.1:932-4837 GCA_964236745.1 uncultured Acetobacteraceae bacterium | reverse complement strand
CGCCGAACAGCTTGGAGATCCCCGTCATCTCGACGCCGCCTGTCCCGGCCGCGGCGGAACCGGAAGCGTGAACGGTGTTCACAGATTCCGGAAGGGTCGCTGCTTCGACCGTCATCATGCGGTCCGGATCAGAACACCGCGTCGGGATGGTAGTACTGCGCGGCGTTGGCCTTGGTGATCGCAACCGGCGGGGTATAGGTGATCTTGGGCGTGCCGGGCGGCACCTGGTTGCTTGCCGCCTTGACCGCGAGGTCGACCGCCATCTTGCCGATCACCGACGGGTCGTTCATGCCGGTGGCGCCGTACTTGCCGTCCTCGATCAGCTTGATCGCTTCCTTCTGGCCGTCGGCGGCGGCGAAGATCAGGATGTTCTTGTCGGCCTTGCCGGCGTCGCGGATCGCCCGCATCGCGCCGAGTGCCATGCTGTCGTTCTCGGCCAGCACGGCGTTGATGTCAGGATGGGCGGTAAGCAGGTCCTCCATCGCCTTGACCCCGCCTTCCTGCGTCCAGCCGCCCCAGCCCTGGCCGACCACAGTGAAGCCGGCATGGCCGAGCTGGCGCAGCTGGGCCTCGATGATGCCTTCCATCACGCCGTCGCGCCGTGCTTCGCCGACCACGTTGCCCTGGTCGCCGCTGAGCACCGCGAGATGGAGATCCTTGTTCTTCACCTGGTTGATCAGCCAGTCGCCGATCAGGCGACCGTTCTCGGCGTTGTTGGACTGGATGGTGGTCAGCACCGGTGCCGACGGGTCGATCGAGCTGTCGACGATGATCACCGGCACGTGCGCCGCGGCGGCGTCGCGGGTCACGCCGACCAGGCCCTTGGCGTCCTTGGGATCCATGATCAGCACGTCGATGTTCTGCGACAGCATGTCGCCCACGTCCGAGATCTGCTTGAGCATGTCGTTGTTGGCGTCCGCGGTCACCACCTGCGCGCCGAGCGCCTTGGCTTCCTTCTGCACCGCGACCTGAAGTGCTGCGTAGTAGGGCGCGTTCTGGGTCAGCATCGACAGGCCGATCTTGATCGTTTTCGCGTCCGCGCCCGGCGCCGAGGCCAGAACCGCGCTGCCGGCCAGGACGGCCGCTGCAATGATCGTCTTCATGGACTCGTTCCCCTTGAGGTATCGCCGGATCATTTCCGTAGCGTAGCCTCTTTATGAGGTAGCAATACAACATCATGACAGGGCGTCTACAAGTACTAACCGGCATATTGCGTCGCAAAATATGTTAAAGCGGTTGCCTGGGTCAGCAGCTACGTAATAGGACTACCAAACAAAGCCGCGTTTCCTACACGCTGGAAGGCCTTCAGATGTCCGTGCCCCTGCCCGCCACCGTTCATATCGCGCCTGGAACCGGAGAGATGACGGGACGGACCCGGCGCTACGAGAAGCGCTACGACGACTTGGCTGGATTGTTCGCCGATGAAACCGCCTTTGCCGCTCTTGCCAGCACACGGGGCTCCGAGGTCGCCTACCAGGTCGACGAGTTCCGGCCCTCCGAACGCGCCGGGGACATGATCTTCGGCACCAGCACGCTGCAGCCGGGCCGGATCGGCAACGAGTTCCTGTTCACCCGCGGCCACATCCACGCCATCGGCGACCGGCCCGAGATCTATTTCTGCCAGTCCGGTCGAGGCGTGATGCTGTTGGAGCTGGCCGACGGCACCGTGCGTGCGGAGGAGATGACGCCGAACAGCCTGGTCTACGTCGCGCCGCACTGGATCCACCGCAGCGTCAACGTCGGGGCCGAGCCGCTGGTCACGCTGTTTTGCTACCCGGCCGATTCCGGCCAGGACTACGAGATCATCGCCCGCGCCGGCGGCATGCGTGTGCTGATCGTCGATGACGGCGCCGGCGGCTGGAAGCAGGTCCCGAACCCACGCTACCGCCCCCGCCTGCCCGACGCGGCGGTGCGGTGACATGAGCGGCATGCAGCAAGCTCTGCTCGAGGCGACCGCCTTCGGCGTGGTTCCGGTGGTGGAAGTCGATGGCGTGTCGGAAGCGGACGCGCTGGCGGAGTCGCTTCTGGAAGCCGGCCTCGGCGTGGTGGAGGTGACGTTCCGCACCCATGCGGCGGCGGAAGTGATCGCGCGCATCGCCGAGCGCTACCCCGACATGGTGGTGGGCGCCGGCACCGTGGTCGCGCTCCAGGACCTTCGCCGCGCCATGCAAGCGGGCGCCCGCTTCGCCCTGGCGCCCGGGCTGAGCCCGCGCATGCTGGACGCGGCGGCGGAAGCCGGCTTCGCCTATGTCCCCGGCGCCATGACCCCGTCCGACCTGCAGGCCGGCCTGGAGCGGGACATACGCTGCTTCAAGTTCTTCCCCGCCGTGCCGGCCGGCGGGATCACGGTGCTGCGCGCGATCGCGGCCCCGTTCACCCTGCAGGGCTTGCGCTTCATCCCGACCGGCGGCGTGTCCGCCGCCACGGTCGCCGACTGGCTGAAGGAGCCGTCGGTGGCGGCGGTGGGCGGTACCTGGATCGCCAGCCGCAGCATGATCCGCGAGGGTGACTGGCGAGGCATCCGGCGCCAGGCGGAGGAAGCGGTCCGGCTCGCGAGCCGGGCGAGGGAGCCCGCATGACGCCCTTTCCGGATGCCGCCACCGTGCCGACGCTGCACTTCATCGGCGTGACCACCGGGCAATCCTCCATCATGGGCATCTTTCCGCTCTGGGCCGAGGCGTTGGGCCTCGGCCCCTGCGCCATCAACGGCATCGACCTGCCGTTGAACGCGCCGCCGGAAGACTACCGCGAGGTGGTGTCGTTCGTGCGCCGGGACCCGCTTTCCGCAGGGGCCCTGGTGACGGCGCACAAGATCGACCTGCTGCACGCGTCGGCCGACCTGTTCGACGCGCTCGACCCGCACGCGGAGTCGCTGCACGAGGTGAGCTGCCTGTCCAAGCGCGACGGCCGGCTGATCGGCCATGCCAAGGATCCGATTTCTGCCCGCTTGGCCCTGGAGGCGATCGTTCCGGACGGGCATTGGCGCAGGTCCGGTGGCGCGGACGCGTTCCTGATCGGCGCGGGGGGAGCTGCCACCGCCATCACGTGGAACCTGATGCGGCCACGCCACGGCAACGACCGGCCGCGCCGGATTGTGGTGTCGGACGTGGACGCTCGTCGCCTCGACAACCTGCGACGGTTCCATGCCGGGCTCAACAGCGAGGTCGCGGTCGACTACGTGCTGGCGGAGTCGACCGAGCGCAACGACGCAATCCTGCACGCTCTGCCGACGGGCTCGCTCGTGGTCAACGCGACCGGGCTGGGCAAGGACCGGTCCGGCTCGCCGCACGGCGCCGAGGCACGCTTCCCGCACGGCGCCCTGGTCTGGGAACTCAACTATCGCGGCGACCTCCTGTTTCTCGACCAGGCGGAAGCGCAGGCGGCGGAAGCCGGGTTGGAAACGTTTGACGGCTGGAACTACTTCCTGCACGGCTGGACCCAGGTCATCGCCGAAGTGTTCGCGGTCGAGATCCCGCCTTCCGGCCCGGTGTTCGATACCCTGTCCACGCTCGCCGGGGGCGCACCGCGCGGGGCGCGGGCACGCGCATGAACCGCATCCTGGTCACGCCTCGCTCGCTCACTCGGTTTCCCGATCCGGCCCTCCAGCTCCTGGTCGAGGACGGCTACCAGCTCGTGTTCAGCCGGGCCGGCGAAACCCCCGACGAGGCGGCGCTGCTGGCGCTGCTGCCGGGCTGCGTCGGCTGGCTGGCCGGGGTCGAGCCGGTCAGTCCGCGCGTGCTCAATGCGGCGACGGGGCTGCGGGCGATCAGTCGCAACGGCACCGGCACCGACAACCTGCCGCTCGACGTGGCGGAGCAGCTGGGCATACGGGTGCTGCGGGCGGGCGGCGCCAACGCGCGCGGCGTCGCCGAGCTCGCCTTCGGGCTACTGCTGTCGTCGCTGCG
>CAXSHC010000243.1:0-922 GCA_964236745.1 uncultured Acetobacteraceae bacterium | reverse complement strand
ACAGGCGGCCGGGAATCGAGATCGAGAACCGCACGCTGGGCCTGGTCGGCTGCGGCGCGGTCGGCCGGCTGGTGGCGCGTTTTGCCCTGGCGTTCGACGCGCGGGTGCGCGTGGCGGACCCTTATCCGGATGCGGGCTTCGCGCCGGGAGGCGATTTTGCCTGGGCATCTCTCGAGCAGGTGCTGTCGGACGCGGAAATGCTGTCGCTGCATTGCCCGATGCCGGCCGATGGACGCGCGCTGCTGGACGCGGAGGCGATCGAGCGGCTGCCCGGGAACTGCCACGTGGTGAACACCGCACGAGCCGCTTTGGTGGACGAGGCGGCAATGCTTGCTGCCCTCGAGTGCGGCCAGGTGCAGACCTATGCGACCGACGTGTTCGCGACCGAGCCGCCGGCGCCGTCGGCGCTGTTGTCGCACCCGCGGGTGATCGCCACGCCGCACGTGGGAGGGCTGACAACGGAAAGCGTGCGCCGGGCCACGGCGGCGGCGGTGGAAAACCTGCGCGCGGCGCTGCGGTCCGGGCCGCGGGGATGATTCAGGTCCATTGTTCGGCGCTGCCGGGGGATCTGGCCGCATGGTTGGCACGGCCGTTCGCAGGGCTTGGCCTGGCCTGGCTGGGTCAGGCCGGCTTCGTGCTGCGGATCGGCGAGGCCGTGGTGCTGGTGGACCCCTACCTGTCCGACCATCTGGCGGTGAAATATCGCGGCACGCGGTTTCCTCACATGCGGATGATGAGCGCGCCCGTCGCGCCGGACGCCTTGCCCCGTGTCGACCTGGTGGTGTGCACGCATCGGCATTCCGACCACATGGACCCCGGCACGTTGCCAGTGCTGTCGGAATGCCATCCCGGCTGCCGGTTCGTGCTGCCGGCCTCGGAGCAGGCGCATGCCGCGGCGCTCGGGCTGGACCCCGCGCATCTG
>CAXSHC010000242.1:0-4882 GCA_964236745.1 uncultured Acetobacteraceae bacterium | reverse complement strand
GAGCAGGTCGGTGCCCGGCTCGACCGCGCCATAGCCGACGGCGACCGCGTCCAGGAAGCCCGCCCCGGTCATGGCCGCGTCACGGCTGATGTCGGCGCACGGTGCCAGCCCGGCCAGCTCGACCACACGCAGGACTGCGCCCGCCACCCGTGCCAGCTGGTTGATCGCCGCCCCGCCGGCTGCAAAGTTCGCCACCATCTGCGCCGTCACCTCCGGCGGGAACGGCGACACGTTCTGGGCGGTGACGCCGTGGTTGCCGGTGAACACCACGATCTCCACCCGGTCGAGGCGCGGGATCGGCCGGCGCTGCCAGCGCGCGAGCCAGACCGCCAGCTGTTCCAGCCGCCCCAGGCTGTTCCGCGGCTTGGTCAGCACCGCCTGCCGTTCAAGCGCCGCCGTCTCGGCCGCACCGTCGCCTTCGGGCAGGTCGGCGCAGGCGCCGCGCAGCGACTCCAGGCTGGAAAACGGTTCGTTCATGGAACAAGCCTGTCCGGCTGCAACGCGATGGCGTGGAAGAACGAGCCGGACACGTGGCCTCGCTGCCCGCCCGCGACACCGAGGTCGGTGCCGGAAGCATCCGCGAGCGTCGCCAGCGGCAGGTCGCAGCCGGGGTCGGACACCGCCGCGTAGTGGAACTCGTGCCCGCGCAATGCAGCACCAGCCGGTCCCACCGGGGAGTCCGCCAGCAGGCGCGCCGCGCGATACCCCAGATGCAGGCGCCGTTCGGCGAAGCTGGTGCTGTGGCCGAGCAGCCCGGTCATCGCGTGGCCGGCGCCGCTCGCGTCGACCAGCACCTTGCCCAGCACCATGTAGCCGCCGCACTCGCCGTGCACCGGACGGGTGTCGGCGAAGCGCCGCAGCCCGTCCCCGAAGCGGGCGGCGGCGGCAAGCGGCCCCGCATGCAGCTCGGGGTAGCCGCCGGGCAGCCAGCAGCAGTCGGCATCCGCCGCCGGCGCCTGGTCGGCCAGCGGCGAGAACAGCAGCAGCTCTGCCCCGGCCCGTCGCCATCCGGCGGCGATATGGCCATACAGGAACGAGAACGCCGCATCGTCCGCCACCGCAATCCGTTGCCCAGGCGGCAGCAGCGCCGGCGCTGCGACGAGGTCTGGCGGCAGCGGAAGCGGTGCCGCGGCAGCCAGGATGCCCCCGAGGTCGAGCTCCTGCCCGGCCACCGCCGCCAGGGTGGTGAGGAAGCCTGGCAGCGCATCGTGCTCGCGCGCCTGCACCAGCCCAAGATGGCGTTCCGGCAAGGCCAGCGCTGGGTCGCGCGGGATGCTGCCAAGCAGCGGAATGCCGGCTTCCCGCAGCGCCGACGCGGCCCCGGCATGGTGCCGCGGCGAGGCGACGCGGTTCAGCACCACGCCCGCCAGCCGCACCGCCGGATCGTGCACCGCGAAGCCGCGCGCCACCGCCGCCACCGTCTGCGACTGCCCGGACACGTCGAGCACCAGCACCACCGGCAGGCCGAACCGTGCGGCAAGATCGGCGGCGCTACCACGACGCCCGGGTGCGCCCTCGATGCCGTCGAACAACCCCATGGAGGATTCGACCAGAAGCAGTTCCGCGCCATCCGCGGCCTCAGCCATCGTCGCGTCCAGAAGTGCGGGCGGCATCGCCCAGCTGTCCAGGCACAGGCTCGGTTGTCCCGACGCCGCCTGGTGGAACGCGGGATCGATGTAGTCCGGCCCGGACTTGGCGGCGCGAACCACCAGCCCGCGCTGGCGCAGGCCCGCCAGCAGTGCCAGCGTGACGATGGTCTTGCCGCCGCCGGAGCGGGGGGCCGCGATCAGCAGGCCGCGCGGGCTCATGAACGGGCTCCGTGACAGGGGGTGCGGCCGGTCCTATGACGGCAGGCGTGGAGCAGGAATCGCATGCCGATCCTCATACGCCCAGATCCGGCGCGCTTCGACGCGGCTGGACCACCGGCTCCTGCGCCGCCGCCGCCGCCAAGGCCGCCTTCGCGGCCCTGCTGACCGGCCGGTTCCCCGACCCGGTCAACATCGTCCTGCCCGGCGGCGCCACCGCCGCCTTCGCCTTGGCGGAAACGCGTCGCGACGGCGACACCGCCCGGGCCGGCATCGTCAAGGACGCCGGCGACGACCCCGACGTCACCCATGGCGCGCTGGTCAGGGCGGAAGTGCGCCTGCTGCCGGCCGGCAGCGGCATACGGTTCAAGGCGGGGGAAGGGGTCGGCACCATCACCCGCCCGGGCCTGCCGCTGCCGCCGGGCGAGCCCGCGATCAACCCGGTGCCGCGACGCATGATCGCCGACGCGCTCGCAGGCGAAGCCGGCGGCACCCCGCCCGACGCCGAGGTGACGCTATCGGTCCCGGGTGGCGAGCGCCTGGCCGAGCGCACCCTGAACGGCCGGCTCGGCATCGTCGGCGGGCTGTCGATCCTGGGCACCACCGGCATCGTGGTGCCGTTCTCCTGCGCCGCCTGGATCGACACCATCCGCCGCGGCATCGACGTCGCCCGGGCCATGGGCCTGTCCCACGTCGCCGGCAGCACCGGCGCCACGTCGGAGCGCGCGGTGCAGGCGCTGCACGGGCTGCCGGAGGTGGCGCTGATCGAGATGGGCGACTTTGCCGGCGGCATGCTGAAATACCTGCGCGACCATCCCGTGCCGCGCGTGACGGTGGCGGGCGGCGTGGCCAAGCTGGCCAAGCTGGGGCAGGGCAGGCTGGACCTGCATTCCAGCCGCGGCCGCATCGACCTGCCGGCCCTGGCCGCCATGTCGGTGACAGCCGGCGGCGACCAGGCGCTCGCGGGCCGGATCACCGCCGCCAACACCGTGGCGGAAGCCTTCGCACTCGCGGCCGAGGCAGGAGTGGCGCTCGGCGACGCCGTGGCGGCGCAAGCCTGGCAGGTAGCGGCGGCAGTGCTCGCCGGAACTGGCACCGAGCTGGAGCTGGTGTTGTTCGACCGCAACGGCGTCACGCAGGGCCGCACCCCTTTCCTGCCGGTATGATGGCTCATTCCCGGAACCGCCTGCGATAAGCCGGATCATACAGCGCGCTGTCGCGGAAGCCATCCGCCTCCAGCGCCCGTCCCACCAGGATCAGCGCGGTGCGTTCCGCCGGCTGCTCCGCCATCAGCCCGACGATGCTGCTGAGCGTGCCGCGCACGACCCGCTGGTCCGGCCACGACACCCGCACCACCACCGCGACCGGCGTGTCGGCCCCGTGCGACGGCGTCAGCTCCGCCACCACGCGGTCGAGCGCATGCACCGCCAAGTGGATCGCCAGCGTGGCGCCGGTGGCCCCGAACGCCCGAAGCGTTTCGCCCTCCGGCATGGCGGACGCGCGCCCGGACACGCGCGTCAGCACCACGCTCTGCGCCACCTCCGGCACTGTCAGCTCGCGTTCCAGCGCCGCCGCCGCGGCAGCGAACGCCGGCACCCCCGGCGTCAGGGTGAACGGGATGCCGAGGCGCTTCAGGCGCCTGACCTGCTCGGCCACCGCGCTCCAGATCGACAGGTCGCCCGAATGCAGCCGCGCCACGTCCTGCCCGGCGCGGAACGCGGCGGCGTACTCCGCCTCGATCGCGTCCAGGTCGAGCCCGGCGGTATCCACCAGTCGCGCGTCCGGCGGGCAATGCACCAGCATCTCGCGCGGCACGATCGAGCCCGCAAACAAGCAGACCGGGCAGCGCGCCAGCAGGTCGCGTCCGCGCAAGGTCAGCAGGTCGGCGGCACCCGGGCCGGCGCCGATGAAGTGCACCGTCATGGAACGCCCGGCCCTTGCGCCAGGGCGCAGGTGACGGCCGCCGACGCGATCCGCGCCAGCAGCAGCCTTCCCTCCGGACCTGCCGCGGCCAGCGCGCAGCCTTCCGCGACCGAGGCCGCCCCGACATGCGCCTGCGCCCACGCCGATCGCGTCCGGCACCGTGGTTGCGCCGCGTCCAGCGCCTCCGGGGAAACCACCTGCAGCGCCACCGACAGCAGCCTTGCCGCCGCCGCCGGCCCGGCCTCGTCCTTCCGGAACCACGGCACCGCCAGCACCGACGGCCCTCGGCCAGACGCCCGAACCGCCCGCTCGACCAGCCCGACGATCTCCTCGGCAGCCGCACCCGGACGCAGCCCGATCCCGGCCACCACGATCCCCGGTACGATCCCCCGCACGATCTCCGGCACCATCATCGCCGCCACGCCGCGAGCTGGGTCACGGTCATCGCCGGCCGGAAGCCGTGCATGCTGCCGATCCGGTCCAGCCTTTCCACCGACAGCCTAGTCAGGGTGCCGCCCAGGCTCGCCCGGGCATCGAACAGCACCCGTTCGGTCTCGATCGTCACCGCGTTCGCCACCAGCCGTCCGCCCGGACGCAGCGCCGACCACGCCCGCTCCAGCACGCCGGGCACCGCCGCCCCGCCGCCGACGAACACCGCGTCCGGCGGCGACAGCGCGTCGAACCCGTCCGGTGCCGCGCGCTCTACCACCACCAGCCCGGGCACGCCCAGCGACAGGGCGTTGCTTCGCGCCCGCGCCGCCCGGTCCGCCCGCGGTTCCAGCGCCTCGGCGCGGTTGCCCGGATGGCAGAGCATCCACTCGATCGACACCGAGCCGGAGCCGCAGCCGACATCCCACAGCAGCTCGCCCTGGCGCGGCGACAACGCGGACAGGGTGACGGCGCGCACCTCCCGCTTGGTCAGCTGCCCGTCGGAAACGAAGCACTCGTCCGGCAGCCCGGCCGCTAGCGGGATCGGTTGTGCCTCCGGGCCAGCGTCCAGCGCCACCCCCACGAGGTTCAGCCGGGCGATGTCGCCCGGCAACGCCGCGTCGGCACGCTGCCGCCTGACGCGCTCGCGCGGACCGCCCAGCGCTTCCAGCACGTGCAGCCGCGAGGCGCCGAAGCCGCGTTCCGCCAGCAGCGCCGCGACGCGC
>CAXSHC010000241.1:0-4887 GCA_964236745.1 uncultured Acetobacteraceae bacterium | reverse complement strand
GACGCAGGAGACGCCCATCGTCGCGACGCCATTGGCCGCTCCGGCCGCTGAGAATGCTCCGACGCTGCCCGCATCCGATGCCGCGGCGCCCGCGCCCACGGTTCCGCCGTCCTTCCGGGCGCCGGCGACCGCGGTGCCGGATGCGGTCGCGCCTGGGCCTGCGCCTGCCGCGACGCCCGCACATGCGGCCGACATCCCGGCCACGATCCGGACGCCAAGGAGCCGCTTCATCATCGGCGTGGGTGCGGTCCTGGCCGTGCTGGCGTGCCTGGTGATCATCTGCCTGCGGTTCCTGGTCGGGCGCCGGCGCGACAGGCAGGCGGCCGGGCAGACGCCGGCCGAGCTGCTTGACGCCCCCCAGCTTCCCGAGGACGAGGTCGACGTTCCGCCGATCGACCACAATGCGTATCGCCGATGGTGCACCGACTCCCTGAGGGAGGCCGGCTGGCAGGCGCGCATGAGCTTTCCGGCCGGCAGGCTGACGGCGGACATCATGGCCCGACGCGACGGCCGCCTGCTGACGGTGCAGTGCCGGCCGTCCATGCGTCCGCTGGAGGCGGCGGTGGTGCAGGAAGCGCTGCTGGTGCGCCGGGCGCAGGACGCGCAGGTCGCCGCCGTGGTGTCGAACGCGGGCTATACCATGGCGGCGCGCACCCTGGCCGCCGCGAGCGGCGTGCGCCTGCTGCACGAAACGGAGCTGCCGGAGTTCGTGAGCTGACCGCGACGAGGTGATCCGGCGCGCTGCCGCACAACCGCGCGGGAGCGCGAGACGCATCGTTCACCGGCCGGCTGCTATCCGGGCGGAACGGGAGCCACTAGGTTGCGCGCCACTCGCCGGCCTCGGCCCGAGCCCTTGAACCCCGGGTTCCGGGAACGCGGAGAGCTGCATGCGCGAGCGGATGACGAACAGGCCCCTGATCACCGGCCTGATGCTGGCCGCCATGGGACTCGCTGGTCCTGCCGTCGCCGATCCGACGCCGACCGCGCTTCCGGCGCCGGTTCTGGCCTCGGCGCCCGCCCTGGCTCCTACCCCAGCGCTGGCTCCTACCCCGGCGTTGGCCCCAGCACCGGCCGCCCATGCGACGGCGGCGGACTCGGCGCTGCGGGAGGTGCTGCCGAACGGTCTGCGCGTGGTGATCGTGCCCGACCGGCTGGCGCCGGTGGTGACCACCGAGATCAACTACCTCGCGGGCTCCAACGACGCGCCGGACGGGTTTCCCGGCACCGCGCACGCCACCGAGCACATGATGTTCCGCGGCTCGGAAGGGCTGGACAAGAACCAGCTGGCCGAGATCGGCGCCAAGCTCGGCGGCGGATACAACGCCGACACCACCGAAACCGTGACCCAGTACTTCTACACCGCGCCCTCGGAGGACCTCGGCGTGGTGCTGCGCATCGAGGCGCTGCGCATGAACCGGCTCAGCCTGAAGGAGGCGGACTGGGACACCGAGCGCGGCGCGATCGAGCAGGAAGTGTCGCGCGACCTGTCCAGCCCGGCCTACACCTATCTGTCGCAGCTGCAGGCGACCATGTTCGCCGGCACGCCCTATGCGCACGACGCGCTCGGCACACGCCCCTCGTTCGACCGCACGGACGCGAAACTGCTGCGCGGCTTCTATGGGCGCTGGTACGCGCCCAACAACGCGATCCTGGTGATCGCCGGAGACGTCGATCCGGCCAAGGCGCTGGACACGGTGCGGACGGTGTTCGGCGGCATCCCGCGCAAGGCGCTGCCGGTGCGGAAAAGCTTCACCCTCGGCACGGTGGCGCCGCAAACGCTTCGGCTGCCGACGGACTATCCGGTAGGCATCGCCACGCTTGCGTACCGGATGCCGGGCTCGCGGTCGAAGGACTTCGCCGCCGCCGACATCCTGGGCGACGTGCTATCGAGCGAGCGCGGCGCGCTGTATGGGCTGGTGCCGGCGGGCGACGCGCTGGCGGCGGAGTTCCTGTACCGGCCGAAGCCGGACGTGGGCTTCGGGGTGGTGTTCGCAGCCTTCCCCAAGGGCGGCGACAGCGACGTGCTACTGGGCCACCTGCGCGGGGTGATCGCCGACGTGGCCAGGAACGGCGTGCCCCCGGAACTGGTGGAAGCGGCCAAGCGGCGCGAACGGGCGCAGCTCGGCCAGCGCAACGACAGCATCAGCGGGCTGGCGCAGAGCTGGTCCAACGCGCTGGCGTTCCAGGGACTGGACAGCCCGGACGCGCTGGCCGACGCCTACAAGGCGGTGACGGTGGACGACGTGAACCGGATCGCGCGCGCGGTGCTCGACCCGGCGCACGCGGTGACGGCGGTGCTGACGCCGCAGGATTCCGGCAAGCCGATCGCGGGCAAGGGCTTCGGCGGCGCGGAGTCGTTCGCGACGGCGCCGGACAAGCCGGTGGCGCTGCCGGACTGGGCGAGCAGCGCGCTGACCGCGCTGCACCTGCCACCCGCCTCCCCTGCCCCGGTGGTCAGCGTCCTGCCGAACGGGCTTCGCCTGATCGTGCAGCCCGAGCACGTCACCAACACGGTGTCGCTGTATGGCCAGGTGCGGCAGGTGGCGGCGACGGAGGAGCCGAAAGGCCAGGACGGCGTCGCAGCACTGGTCGAGCGGATGTTCGACTACGGCAGCCAGGACAAGGACCGGCTGGCGTTCCAGGCAGCGCTCGACGCCACTGCGGCCGAGGAAAGCGCCGGTAGCACCTTCTCGCTCAAGGTGCTGCGCGGACAGTTCGACGCCGCCCTGGCATTGCTGGCCGACAACGAGCTGCACCCGGTGTTCCCGGCGGACGCGTTCCGGATCGTG
The DNA here is from genome assembly GCA_964236745.1 of uncultured Acetobacteraceae bacterium. Classification (GTDB taxonomy): domain Bacteria; phylum Pseudomonadota; class Alphaproteobacteria; order Acetobacterales; family Acetobacteraceae; genus Lichenicola. The sequence continues at coordinate 2,098 of CAXSHC010000241.1, read as the reverse complement.
CAGCGGCAGACCGCGGGCAGCCTGGCCGGGCTGCTGGGCTCGCCCGGCTACCTGTTCGGGCGCGCGACCGAGCGGGCGATCGTGCCGGCGGGAGACCCGGCGCTGCGCGAAGCGACGCCGGCCAGCGTGATGGCGCTGAGCGTCGCGGACGCCGAGGCGTACTATGCCAAGACCTTCCGGCCGGACCTGGCCACGATCGTGATCGTCGGCGACATCACGCCGGAGCACGCGCAGGCGGCGGTGGCGCAAGCGTTCGGCGGCTGGCATGCCGACGGACCGACGCCCGCGATCGACCTGTCGGCGGTGCCGCCCAACCGTGCCTCCAAGGCCTTCGTTCCGGACCGCAGCACGCTGCAGTCGAGCATCGAGCTGGCCGAGATGCTCCCGCTGCGGGTGTCGGACCCGGAGCACTTCACCCTGGTGCTCGGCAACGAGATCCTGGGCGACGGCTTCTCCTCGCGGCTGTATCGCGACCTGCGCGTCAAGACCGGCTACGTGTACAGCGTCAGCTCGAGGCTGAGCTGGTCGCGCACGCGGTCGGAATATACGGTGTCGTATGGCGCGGACGCGCAGAACATCGGCCGCGCCCGCGACCTGGTGGTGGCGGACATCAAGGCGATGCAGGCGCAACCGGTCGGCGAGGACGAGCTGGTCCGGGCCAAGGCGTCGCTGCTGCGGCAGCTGCCGATGGGCCGCGCCAGCTTCGACGCGATCGGCGGGGAGGACCTGCATCTGGCCGATCTGGGCCTGCCGCTCGACCAGCCCGACGTGGCGGCACGGCATTATTTCGACGCCACCGCGGCCGAGGTGCAGGCCGCCTTCCGCGACGCTCTGCGCCCGGACGACCTTGTGGAGGTGGTGCAGGGGCCGGCGACCGGCGGGTGACGCAACAGACGGTGACGCGGGCCGGTTGAACCAGCCCGCGACAGGCGGCTCCTGCAGTCACACGGTGCTGGTGACACCGCGGGGGTAGTACTCGCTCGCCGACCGCACCTGGGCGCTGAACTAGGCTCAGGACTCATTGATCACAGCCAGAAAATGACGGTGGCAGCGATACAGATTGCGGACATGAAGGTGTGGGCGCAGCGGTCGTAGCGGGTATGGATACGCCGCCAGTCCTTGAGCTTGCCGAACATGTTCTCGATCCTGTGGCGCTGGCGGTAGAGGATGCGGTCGTGCGGGATCGGCACCCGGCGATTGGCCTTTGACGGGATGCACGGGGTGATGCCGCGTGCCGTCAGCGCCTCGCGGAACCAGTCGGCGTCATAGCCCCGGTCGCCCAGCATGACCTTGGCCTTGGGGAGTGCCTCGATCATCAGCGCAGCGCCCTTGTAGTCGCTCATCTGGCCTTCGCTGAGCAGCATGACCAGCGGCCGTCCCTGACCATCGCAGATGGCATGAAGCTTCGAGTTCAGGCCGCCCTTGGTGCGCCCGATACGTCGGGGAACAAGCCCTTTTTTAAAAGGCTGGCCGCCGTCCGATGAGCCTTCAGGTGCGTTGCGTCGATCATCAGCTGGTCGGACTTTCCAGCCTTGGCTGCCAATGCCGCGAAGATGCGGTTGAAGACGCCCAGGCGGCTCCACCGGATGAACCGGTTATAGATCGTCTTGTGCGGCCCGTATTCCTTGGGCGCATCCCGCCAGCGCAGGCCGTTGCGGATCACGAAGATGATGCCACTGATCACCCGCCGGTCATCGACCCGCGGCACCCCGTGCGACAGCGGGAAGTGCAGCTCGATCCGCCGCATCTGCGCCTTGGACAACCAGATCAGATCACTCACGACAGCACCTCTCGAGGCCGCCAGTGAATCAGCCGAAGTCAGCTCCCGCAAGCAATTTAATAGGTCCTGAGCCTAGCACTACCTGGGCACTTTCAGATCATGCGGTAGCCTGAACCGTTTCCTGCAGTGTGGGCATCGAACGTGTGGCATGAGGTGGGCGAACAGCTTGCCGATGATGGCGCGACGGATGGCGGGCAGGCTGGGTTGCGGCGGTGGTCCCGGTTTGAAGGTGCGGGTCTGCATTTTCCCCCGACCTCGCCAGGCTTTGTCCGGCGAGGCGCAGATGCTGCAGATAGGCGAATGCGATGCACGTCATCA
>CAXSHC010000240.1:0-4907 GCA_964236745.1 uncultured Acetobacteraceae bacterium | reverse complement strand
TAGGTGAGGTTGTACGGCGCCATGTCGTCGTGGCCGTAGCCCTCGCGCTTGCCGAGCACGATCGCGCACATCAGGCCGGCGATGCCGGCGTTGATGTGCACCACGGTGCCGCCGGCGAAGTCGATGGCGCCGAACGCGGCCACCCAGCCGATCGGGCTCCACACCCAGTGCGCGATCGGCGCGTAGACCACGATCGACCACAGCACCATGAAGATGCACATGGCGGAGAACTTCATGCGGTCGGCGAAGGCGCCCGCGATCAATGCCGGGGTGATGATCGCGAACGTCATCTGGAACATCATGTACACGGTCTCGGGGATGGTCGTGACCGTGGGGTTCGACGAGCCGAGGCCGAGGGTGAAGCCGATGTCGCTGCCCTTGGAAATGTTGGCGCCGATGCCGTTCAGCATGAAGCGCGACAGGTCGCCGATATAGGGCGATCCGGTGGTGAAGGTCAGGCTGTAGCCGATCACCGTCCAGGTGATGCTGACCAGGCAGCAGATCGCGAAGGCCTGCATCAGGGTGGCCAGCACGTTCTTCTTGCGCACCATGCCGGCATAGAACAGCGCCAGGCCGGGCACGGTCATGAGCAGCACCAGCGCCGTGCTGGTGAGCATCCAGGCGGTGTCGCCGGTGTCGATCTTGGGCGGGGGCGGCGGGGCGGCGGCGGCGGCCAGGGCCGGATACGCCGCGAGCGCGGTTGCCGCCAGCACGGGAGCCGCGAACGCCGCCATGCGAAGAAGGGATGCGGGCATGGGAAGCGTGGTCCTCACAGCGCGTCCTCTCCGGTTTCCCTGGTGCGGATGCGCACCGTGCGCAGGATCTCGCTCACGAAGATCTTGCCGTCGCCGATCTTGCCGGTGTGGGCGGATTGCAGGATGGCTTCCACCACCTGGTCCACCATGTCGTCGGACACGGCGACCTCGATCTTCACCTTCGGCAGGAAGCTGACGTGGTATTCCGCACCCCGATAGATCTCGGTCTGGCCCTTCTGCCGACCGAACCCCTTCACCTCGGACACCGTCAGACCCTGAACACCCAACGGCGTCAGCGCTTCCCGTACGTCATCGAGCTTGAAGGGCTTGATGATTGCCGTGACGAGCTTCATCGCACCTTCCTTTGTCCAACATGGTGTCCGGCTGCCGATCGGCGGGATGCCAGGCTGACCGTTCGCATCAATCGCCCAGCCGGAGCCAGTTCGATTTGACACGGCATCGTTCCAAGATCCATGCCACGGCGTCGCCATGTGCGAGAACGTCTCTTTTTGCGTCCCGGATGCCACAATCCGCTGCGGTCGAAAGCCTAGTAAACAGGCAATCGGTGGTTCTGCCGCCTTTGAAGGTGCGTTCATGAGCATATCTGCGCCGGCTATGGTCGACGTGGCGGTGTGCGTGGTGGGTGCCGGCCCGGTCGGCGCCACCCTGGCCTGCCTGCTGGGCAGCGCCGGGATCCCGGTCGCGGTGGTCGACCGCGCCGCCCTGCCGCCGATGGAGCATCCCGACTTCGACGGCCGCGCCTATGCGGTCGCGTCCGGCAGCCGCCGGCTGCTGGAACAGGCCGGGGTGTGGCGCCACCTGCCGCTGCCGTCCGGGCCGATCGAGGACATAAGGGTGTCAGACGGGCGGCTCGGTCGCCCGGCCTCGCCGTTGTTCCTGCACTTCGACCATCGCGAAGTCAGCGAGCCGTTCGGCTGGATGACGGAAGCGCGCAGCTTGCGCGTGGCGCTGAACGCGGCGCTGCACGCGAGCCCTGCGATCATGGTCGCCGCCCCTGCGCAGGCGACGGTGCTCCGCCGCGACGAGGCGGGCGTGGTGGTCCGGACCAGCGACGGCCGCACCATACGCGCCCAACTGCTGATCGCCGCCGAAGGGCGTGATAGCCCGCTCCGCCAGGAGGCCGGCATCGCGGTGACGCGGCTGCGCTACAACCAGACCGGCCTGGTGTGCGCGGTGGCGCACGCCCTTCCCCACCGCAACCAGGCGCTGGAACATTTCCTGCCCGGCGGCCCGTTCGCGCAGCTGCCGATGGCCGGCACCGAGGGCGCGCCCCACCTGTCGGCGATCGTGTGGACCGAGCGCGACGCGCTGGCGGATCGGCTGCTCGCCCTGCCGGAGGACGCGTTCGGGCGCGAGATCCAGCGACGGCTGGGCCGTCACCTCGGCGCCGTGCGCCCGGTCGGCCGGCGCTGGAGCTACCAGCTGAACGCCCTGCACGCGCACAGCTACGTGTCCACCCGCCTCGCCCTGATCGGGGACGCGGCGCACGGCGTGCACCCGATCGCCGGCCAGGGGCTCAACCTCGGCTTCCGCGACGTGATGGCGCTGGGCGCGCTGCTGATCGCGGCGCACGAGCGGGGCGAGGATCTCGGCGACACGGCGCTGCTGCGCGCCTACCAGGCGGCGAGGCGGCCGGCCAACCTGGCGATGCTGGCCGCCACGGATCTGCTCGACCGGCTGTTCTCCAACGACAACCCGGCGCTGCGGCTGGCACGCGACCTCGGCATCGCCGGGGTGAACCGGATCCCGCCGCTGCGACGCGCCTTCATGCGCGCGGCGATGGGCGAGCGGACGGCGCGGCTCCCCATGGCGCCCGGACTCGCAGAAGCCGCGGACGCATCCCATCTGCCATCGCCAGGAAGCTGAAGCCGGACCATTTGATGATGGACGACATGATCGATCTCGCCCGCATGGCTCCGAACGCGGAGATGCCGCTCCCGGGGGCCACTTTGAGCGCTACCCTGGGCACCACCCTGGGCACCGTGGACCTCGCGGCGCTGTGGCGGCAGATGGTGGGGGAAGCGGCGTGCTGCGGCGACCCGATCATGGGCCGGCTGATGTGCGGCAGCATCCATGCGCATGCGGATTTCACCACGGCCCTGGCCGCTCTGGTGGGCCGCAAGCTGGCCGACCTCGCCGTTCCGGCGGAAGTGCTGACGGAGATGGCGGCGGCGGCGCACGAGGCGGACCCGGACCTGGTCGCCGCCGGCGCGTCGGATCTGGTGGCGATCAAGGAGCGCGATCCGGCGTGCCCGGATCTGGTGACGCCGTTCCTGTACTTCAAAGGCTTCCAGGCGCTGCAGATCTACCGGGTCGCGCACCATCTGTGGCGGGACGGACGGCGGCATTTGGCGCAGCACCTGCAGAGCCGGTGCTCAGAACTGTTCGGGCTCGACATCCATCCGGCAGCCACCATCGGGCGCCGGGTGCTGATCGACCACGGCACCGGGATTGTGATCGGCGAAACCGCGCTGCTGGAGGACGACGTGTCGCTTCTGCAGGGGGTGACGCTGGGCGGCACCGGCAAGAACATCGGCGACCGCCATCCAAAGATCCGGCGCGGGGTGCTGGTCGGCGCCGGCGCCAAGATCCTGGGCAACATCGAGATAGGCGAGGGCGCCAAGGTCGGTGCCGGCTCCATCGTGCTGGAAGCCGTCCGTCCCTACACCACCGTGGTCGGTAATCCCGCCCGCCTGGTCGGCACGCGCCACTCCAACATGCCCGCCCTGACCATGGACCAGACCCTGCCCGCCCTCGACTACATCATCTAGACCCGGTTCCCAAAGGCGAGCCTTTGGCGGGGCCTGGGGCAGCGCCCCAGAACTTCCTCAGGTAAGGCCTCACCCTCAGGAACCGGAGGTATGCCCGTTCCAGCCCCGCCAGCACCACCCGGTTGCGTGCCAGGATTCCAAGCGGCCGGAGCAGCGGAACGGCCCGCCACATGGCCGCGAAGGCTGCCGCACCCGACAGCATCCGCCCGTCCTCGACGGCATGGAAGCGGGCCAGCAGAGTGGCGCGATCGATTGGACAAGCCTCGTCGCCGGTCGACACGTCGACGAAGCGGATCACCTTCCTGTGGTCGAGCCGGCGCATCAGCGCAATCTCGCGCCGGCACAGGGGACAGCCACCGTCGAACCACACCAGGAGCTGCGTCATGACCACCGAGATGGCGTTGCCCGGGTGGTGCCGCAACCGGGCGCCCGCGTCATGGAGCAGCCGGAGATGACGTCCGGAACAGGAGGAAGCTGATGCCGCGCGGGATCGACAAGTGCCACCTGCCGGCCAAAACCTGCGCCTGCTGCGGGCGCCCGTTCAGCTGGCGCAAGAAGTGGGCGCGGGACTGGCCGCAGGTGCGCTACTGCTCCGAGGCCTGCCGGCGCAAAGGCATCCCGGCCAGTCAGGCGCCGCGCACCAGCTCGTAAAGAGCGACCGCGGCGGCGTTGGACACGTTGAGGCTTTCCATAGCGCCCGGCATCACCAAGCCCGCGATCTCGTCGCAGGTGTCGCGCGTCAGGCGGCGCAGCCCCTCGCCCTCGGCGCCGAGCACCAGCGCCACGCGACGCTCCCGGAACGCGCCGCCATCGAACCGGCCGCCGCTCGAGTCGAGGCCCACGGTCCAGAACCCGGCCGCCTTGAGTGCCGCCAGGGTGCGGGACAGGTTGACCGCGCGAAGCAGCGGCACCGTTTCCAGTGCGCCGGAAGCGGCCTTGGCCAGCGCGCCGGTTTCCTCCGGGGCGTTGCGGTCCTGCACGATCACCGCCGCGACGCCGAACGCGGCGGCGGAGCGCAGGATGGCGCCGACGTTGCGCGGATCGCTCACCTGGTCGAGCACCAGCACCGGTCCGGCCCGCTGCAGCACTTGGTCGAGCGGCGGGGTCGGGAGCGGATCGGCCAGCAACGCCAGCCCGCCATGCACCGCGTCGCGGCCGAGCAGGGCATCGAGACGCGCCCGGTCGGTGCGCTCGGCGGCGAGCGGCAGCGGACCGTTCAGGCGGCTGGACAAGCCGGCCTCGGCTTCCTCGGTCAGCAACAGACGACGCAGGCGGCGATGGGGGTTCTGCAGCGCTGCCACCACCGGATGGGTGCCGTAGAGCCAGTTCGCGGCACCGGAGCTGCCACCCTGTTGCGGTG
>CAXSHC010000239.1:242-4911 GCA_964236745.1 uncultured Acetobacteraceae bacterium | reverse complement strand
GGAAACCAGTCGATGTTGGACAAGCTGTTGTCTACACTGCCCGCGAGCAGGTCGCGTCCGGCCGGCGTGGAACACCACACCGCGATCATGATGCCCTGCTCCTGACGCCGTGTTTCCATAGTCGCCGTGCCGTTCCCCACGACACGGCCGGACAGGCGGGCGCCATCGACGGTCACCGCGCTGCCGGCAGATGTCGCGTTCGGGATGATGCTGGCGAACCCGGCTGCCACGCTGTTCGGCGTATCCCCCGCCGTCACCGTCCAAGAATAGGCGACGCCACTCACCGTCAAGCCCGCCGTTTGTCCTGCACCGCCCACGCCACCGAACGATCCGGTGTCGCCGACGCACTGCACGGTGAGGGTAGGACTCGTTTCCGACGTGGTTCTCCAGACACGCCTGTAGCGCGACGTGTCCTTCGTGCTGTTGTCCTTGCTGAACACCGTGACCGTCTGGGTGTCGGCCGCCAGGTCGGCGTTAAGCGCGCGGTTCGTGGGCCAGCCGCGATAGATCTTCACCAGGGCGTTGCTGATGCTGGGTTGCACGATCCCGTTCGGATAGATCGCCTGCTCAATCAGGCCGCACAGCGCCGCCTCAACATCCGAGATGTCCGCCATCCTGTTGCTCAACTCCGGCTTAAGCGTCGCGTGGGTCGGCGGCCACGTCAGGTCGTCGCGAGGCCTGCCAGCAGATGCCAGCCGAACGGCGACAACTCTGCGCTGACGATCTCGTATTGCTGTCCGGTGCCATCCTGGAGACGCATCCCGAACACCAAGTTGATGCCTGGTATGGGCGGAGCAAGAACGTCGTAATACGCCGACTTCACGTCGGACGGCAGTCTCGTCATGTCCTGCCCGCCACGCGTCTTGGCCGACATGCTTACCGGCCAGCCCTGAGCGATCATCGTGTCGGTGCCACTGGTGCGACCGCCATAGGCGTTCGTTCCGGCACCTGTCGTCACGTCCGTGCTCAACACGTCCAGCACTTGGTCGCACAACACGCACAAGGCCGGACGCAGCGGCTCCGTGCGAGCGACGAAGTGGGTGTCGTCACCGACCAGATAATCGCCCTGCTGTACAAGCGTCGGATCGGCCAGCAACGTCACATAGCTATGGTTAGGCTGTGCCGTGGAGATGAGCTTGAAGTCGGGCTTCACGTCAAACGCACAATAGATGCGGCCATAAGGGGCGCCGGACACCGGCAGCGTGGCGCAACTCGGCCGGTAGAGCGCCTGGTACGCGCCGACGATGGACGCGGCGCGTGCGAGTCCGTAGGCGATCTTCTGGTTGAGGATGGCTTGCAGCAACGACGTGCCTTCCGGTCAGGCGATGGAAATGATGCCGCCGTTGTTCCAGAGCTGGCCGCTGCCGATCGCGGGCTGCGCCGCCGGCAAGCTGGCCATCACGACACCCGTACCGAACACCGGTGTCTGAGCCAAAAGTTTTCCGCCCGAAGCCTGCAGCGAAACCCCCGCAGTCAGCAGGCGGCCATCCGACGTGCTGGCGACCACGCTGCCGGCCGGCCACAGGTGGCTGCGCGAAGGATAAGCCTGCAGGTCCGGGAAATAGAACCGGTGGCCTCCCCCGCCGCTGGTGATGGTGCCACCGGCCTGCACTGTGACCGGGACCCGCAGCGCAAACCAGAGCAGGAGGTTGCCGGCAGTCTGTGCGTCGAACAACGCCACAAACCTGATCGACCCCCACGCCGCACCGGCAGGTCCCACCGTCCCGCTCCCGACATCGCCGACGATGCCGCTATCGAGATCCCCCAGCACGAAAGGACGCCGTGCGTAGGCCTGATCCGCCGGCTCCGCCAGGACACCCGCCTGCACGGCAGTGCCGTAGCCGATCCAGCCGTTGAAGAATATGGCCATCGTTTTCGCGTACCTCCGGCATGATCGAAAAACTAGATGAGGATCGCGGCATCGTTCCGGATCCCGGGTCCCACCGGAACGCCGAGGAAGAACGCGAGCCGGCGACACCAGTCGTCGAACAAGCGCGCCCGGTCGGCCACCTCCGACCGGTTGTGCTTCCACACCGAAGCCTGATCGGTATCCAGGTTGGCGGCCGCGGTCGGGACCGCCTGCTCGAGTGCATAAAGGTTCGAAAGGTATTGCCTGACGACCTGGAACTCGCTCGGACCGAGATTGGTCAGTCGGAACTCGAGCGTGCCGTAGGCCTCGAAGAAGCGCCAGGACTGGAAACCGGAACTTCCGGCTCCGTACGCCGGGTATCCGCAGAAGCGGCGCACATCCACCCGCTCTGCGTCGGTTAACGGCGAGGTACCGAAACTAGACGATCCGGACATCCGCTCCTCCCCATGACGCGCAGCATCCGGGGAGGCGCCGAAGCGCGCTCCCCTTGCCGATGACTACAGGCTCTCGATCACCACGCCGCGCTTGAGGTAGCTGTTGGTCGCGGTCGGGATAATGGTGGTGCTCGCCGTGGCATCGGTCGGCAGCGCGTAGCCGCCGATCCAGTACCAGGACTGCGCGATGATCTGCTTGAGCCGGTCGAGCGGCTCACGCGTCACCATGACCACGCTGTCCACCTGCTCCATCAGCGACTTTTCCGCATCCGGAATGTCGCGATGGCCGGCATCCGCATAGTCGCCCTCGACCAGGGCGCCCTTGCCGCAGACGATGGCGCGGTGGATCGCACCCGCACCGAGCGACACCTGCTGCGGCGCTTCCGTAGTCGGAATGAAGCGCACGCCCAGCAGCTCGACGATCGAGCCAGCCTGGTAGGTTTCCGTGCCGTAGGCGCCGCGATACAGGTACTTGAAGTCGCCATCGCGGAACAGGCCCAGCATCTGCTGGTCGTCGAGGTAGCAGTGGAAGCAGCCATCCACCGTCGGCACGTTGTTCATGCGCAGGGCCGCGACCGCCGACAGCACGGTCTGGATGCCCAGCGTGTCCCCCGGCACGTAGCTCGTCGCACCATAGGTGCCGGTCGGCGCCACAAGTGCGGCGGTCGACAGGCGGCCATTCGGCCGCAGCACAAGCGGTGCGGTCGCCGCCACCACGGGCTGCGCCAGCCCGCCATCGGACACGGTGATGTTGGTCGAGAAGGTGAGGCTGCCCGAGCTGCCGTTCGGCGCCGTCGAAACGTTGACGGCATCGGTGGAGGCCGACACCAGCGTGTAGGTGTTGCTGCCGACGGTGACGGTCATGCCGCTCGTCGAGCCGACGGTCACGACCTGGCCGTAGCTGTTCATCACGTTCTGGAAGCCGCGGACGTCGTCGACGTAGACGGTCTTGGCGGCAGCGGCCAGGGCCGTGTTCACCCGCGTGTTGCCGCCGAGATAGCCGCCGACGCCGCCGGCAGCACCGCCGAACAGCGTGTTGCGCGCGATCCGATCGAGCGACTGCATCGCCTGCACGCCGTTGGTGCGGGCATTGGCCAGGAACTGGCTGGCGATGCCGACGCCTTCGGTCACCATGTTGAGGTCGATGGTGTCGCCGTACTGGTTGATCGTCAGCGTGTACTGCTCGACGCTCCAGCTCGACGGCGTCATGCCGTTGTCGAAGTTGGTGTTGACGTTGGGCGACATCGGCGTGGTCACCGGCGACTTCAGGCCCTTGCGGGTCTTGGTCACCGTTTCACCGATACGGTTCGGGAATACCTCGCGGTCGGCGATGGAGCGGAAGCTCAGGCGCGACTGGAGTCCGTCCTGGAACTCACGAGCGAGAAAGCCCTGCTGGATGATCGGCTGCAGCTGGGACGGAAAGTTCTGGATCGGCATGCGGTGGTCTTACCCTTCGTTGACGGCATACGATGGAGACGCAGTCGAAGCCCTTCCGGGCGGCCTTAGCGCGAGGAGGCCAGCAGGCGGTCCCGTTCTGCCTGCCACGCCGCACGCGACAGGCTGCGTGCGTCGACGTTGGTCGGCTGCGCCGGCGCAGGCGGCCGCTGGAGCTGCGCGGTGGTGACGGTGGGCGCAGTCCCGGACTCGGTGGTGAACAGGTAGGGCTTGCGTTGCCGCAGGCTCTCGATCACCTCCTCGACCCCCTGCACGCTGCCGCTCTCGTCGAAGCTCAGCGCGCCGGTATCAGCGAGGCGGAGCCCGTCGAGGTCGACGATGCCGGACCGGATCGCGTGGGTCTTCAGCTCGGCATGCAGCACGCGGCTGCGCGCATCCTCGCGCGCGGCAGCGACCGCTTCGTCACGGTCGCGCACCGCTGCCGCACAGGCCACTTCGCGCTCGCTATGGGCAACCCGCGCCTGCTCGCGATACCGGACAACTTCCCGGCGCAGCTTCTTCTCGTAATCGGTGATCTCCCGCAGCGGCTCGATCGCTTCTGCAGGCGGCGGCTCCTCGATGGGATCGAACATCTTGGGATCGAGCATCTCTGGGCTCTGCTCTGCCATAGGCTGGACAGGTCCTTCTCAACGCGCCTTCGCCCGCGCCGTCACATGACGAGGCGGGCGCATGAAGGCGGAAACTGGTACCGGGTGGCGTCGGGCGCCCGGAGCGCCTGCCGGCGGCTAGATGTCCGGCTGCTCGTCCGGCTGCTGGCTGCCGGCAAGGCCGTACATCGGCGCCACGATCGCGAACGCCGCCTGGCGGTCGATCACCCCGGCCGTGATCAGGGTGGCGAGGCTGCTGGCTTGCGCCTGCCGGTCGGCGAAGCTCGCCGGGAACCAGCTGGGCCAGGCTAGGCTCAACCCCG
>CAXSHC010000239.1:0-232 GCA_964236745.1 uncultured Acetobacteraceae bacterium | reverse complement strand
AGCCGTTGTCGAGACGGACCGACGCCCGGCACAGCATGATCAACAGGCTGAGCAGGCCGCCTTCGCCATAGGAGATGCGCAACCGGTCCGCGAGCCAGATCAGCCCCTGGCACATGAGCTCGATCGCCCGCCCGCTTTGCGCGGCGCCGACCCGATCACCATGCGCCCGGTTGCCGTGCATCGCTTCCAGCGCGATCGCACGAAGCTCCTTCACGTGCTCCAGCACGGCCGC
>CAXSHC010000238.1:2456-4948 GCA_964236745.1 uncultured Acetobacteraceae bacterium | reverse complement strand
CCGGCCGCGATCGACCAGCTCTGCATCAACACGATGCGCACCCTGGCGATGGACGCGGTGCAGAAGGCGAAGTCGGGCCATCCCGGCACGCCGATGTCCTTGTCCCCTGCCGCCTACGTGCTGTGGAACCAGCTGCTCCGCTACAACCCGCAGGATCCGAACTGGCCCAACCGCGACCGCTTCGTGTTGTCGGTCGGGCACGCGTCCATGCTGCTCTACTCGCTGATCTTCCTGGCCGGGGTGAAGTCGGTCAACGAGGGCGAGGACCGTTCGGAGCCGTCCCTGACGATCGACGACCTGAAGCAGTTCCGTCAGCTCAGCTCCAAGACTCCCGGCCATCCCGAATACCGCTTCACCTCGGGCGTCGAGACCACTACGGGCCCGCTCGGCCAGGGCTGCGGCAACTCGGTCGGCATGGCGATGGCGCAGCGCTGGCTCGCCGATCGCTACAACAAGCCTGGGTTCCCGATCTTCGACTACCACATCTGGACCTTCAGCGGCGACGGCGACCAGATGGAAGGCGTTTCCAGCGAGGCCGCGTCGATCGCCGGCCACCTGAAGCTGTCCAACCTGACTTGGCTATATGACAGCAACCAGATCAGCATCGAGGGTTCCACCGACCTCGCCTTTATCGAGAACACGCATAAGCGGTTCGAGGGCTATGGCTGGAACGTGCTGGAAGTGCAGGACGCCAACGACCTCGGCCTGCTCAGGGCGCAGTTCGAGGCGGCGCGGGCGCAGGACGGCGTGGAAGGCGGCAAGCCGACCCTGATCGTCGTGCACAGCAAGATCGCCTGGGGCGCGCCCAAGAAGCAGGGAACCGCCGCGGCCCACGGCGAGCCGCTCGGCGACGAGGAGATCGTCGGCACCAAGAAGTTCTACGGCTGGCCTGAGGACAAGACCTTCTACGTGCCGGACGGGGTGCCGCAGCACTTCCAGGCCGGGATCGGCGCACGCGGCGAGAAGCTGAACGCCGAGTGGCTGGAGATGATCGCCCGCTACAAGACCGAGTATCCCGAGCTCGCGGCGGAGCTCGAGATGATCAACCAGCATGAGCTGCCGGACGGCTGGGACAAGGAGATCCCTTCCTACGAGGCCGACAAGAAGGGCATCGCCTCGCGCGAAAGCTCGGGCAAGATCCTGAACGCGATCGCGCCGCACGTGCCATGGATGATCGGCGGCGCCGCCGACCTGTCTCCGTCCACCAAGACCAACCTGACCTTCCAGGGCGCCGGCAGCTACGAGGCCGGAAACTACGGCGGGCGCAACCTGCATTTTGGCGTGCGCGAGCATGCCATGGGCTCGATCTGCAACGGCATCGCCTTGTCCGGTATCCGGCCGTACTGCTCCGGGTTCCTGATCTTCTCGGACTACATGAAGGCGCCGATCCGCTTGTCGGCGATCATGGAGCTTCCGGTCGTCTACATCTTCACCCATGACAGCATCGGCGTGGGCGAGGACGGCCCCACCCATCAGCCGATCGAGCAGCTGGCGCAACTGCGCGCGACGCCGGGCATCATGACCATCCGCCCGGGCGACTCCAATGAGGTGGCTGAGGCGTGGCGGGTGATCGTGCCGCTGAAGGAAAAGCCTGCAGCGCTGATCCTGAGCCGTCAGGCGCTGCCGACCCTGGACCGCACCAAGTATGCCCCGGCTTCCGGCCTTGCCAAGGGCGCCTACGTGCTCGGCGACTGCGACGGCACGCCGGCGGTGATCCTGATGGCGACCGGCTCGGAGCTGTCGCTCGCGGTGGGGGCGTACGAGGCCCTGACCGCGGAGGGCATCAAGGCACGCGTGGTGTCGATGCCGTCGTTCGACCTGTTCGAGGAACAGGACGAGGCGTACCGCGAAAGCGTGCTGCCATCGGCCGTGACCGGGCGCGTGGCGATCGAGCAGGCGGCGTCGTTCGGCTGGGATCGCTATGTCGGGTTTAAGGGCGCCATCATCGCCATGCACACCTTTGGTGCTTCCGCGCCGTTGAGCGACCTGCAGACCAAGTTCGGCTTCACCCCTGAGAAGGTGCTCGAGGCAGCCCGGGCGCAGGCTGGCGGCGCTAAGGAATAGGCGCTTCGGCGTCGAACCGGCGGCGCTTCGGCGTCCCGGTGACACTTCGCCGGTTGATCCCGGCAGCGCGGTCGGAGGGTGTTCGAACCCCGGTTCAGAACCGGCTCGCGCCGTGCACCGCTTGAAGGAGCTCAAGGCATGAACGTCGTTCAGAAAACACAAGGCGCGCAGCAGGAGGCAGCGAACCCGCTGCAGGGGCTGGCGAAATTTGGCCAGTCGCCATGGCTCGACTTCATCCAGCGCTCCTTTGTCGAGAACGGCAGCCTGGCCAGGCTGGTGCAGGAGGACGGCCTCAAGGGCGTGACCTCCAATCCCGCCATCTTCGAAAAGGCGATGGGGCACGGCACCGACTACGACGACCAGTTCAAGGCGATCGTCCAGGCCGGCAACACCGACGTTTCGGAAATTTACGAAACGATGGCGATCGA
>CAXSHC010000238.1:0-2446 GCA_964236745.1 uncultured Acetobacteraceae bacterium | reverse complement strand
CGACGACATACGCGCCGCCGCTGACGTGCTGAAGCCGGTGTGGGACCAGACGGAGGGGCTGGACGGCTATGTCAGCCTGGAGGTGTCGCCCTATCTCGGCCTGAACACCGAGCCGACGATCGAGGAAGCGCGCCGCCTGTGGAAGGCGGTCGGCAAGCCCAACCTGATGGTCAAGATCCCGGGAACCGAGCCCGGCGTGCCTGCGGTGCGGCAGGCGATCTCCGACGGGATCAACGTCAACGTCACCCTGCTGTTCTCGCTCGACGCCTACAAGAAGGTGCTGGAGGCCTACATTTCCGGGCTCGAGGAGCGGCACGGCAAGGGCGAGGACATTTCGCACATCGCCTCGGTCGCCAGCTTCTTCGTCAGCCGCATCGATGGGCTGATCGACAAGGAGATCGACAAGAGGGTCGAAGCCAAAGATGCGGAATCGGACACGCTGAAGTCGCTTCGCGGCAAGGTGGCGATCGCCAACGCCAAGATGGCTTACCAGCACTACCTCGAGATCAGCGACAGCCCGCGCTGGCAGGCGCTGAAGGCGGCCGGCGCCAATCCGCAGCGCTTGTTGTGGGCCTCCACCGGCGTGAAGGACAAGGCGTACAGCGACGTCCTGTATTGCGACGAGTTGGTCGGCGCCGACACTGTCAACACCATGCCGCCCGCGACCATGGATGCGTTCCGCGACCACGGCGCGCCGCGCGATGCCCTGACCGAGGACGTGGACGGTGCGCGCAAGGTGCTGTCCGAGACGGAGCGTCTGGGGCTCGATCTGACCGGCGTGACCACCAAGCTGGTCAAGGACGGTGTGGACGCGTTCGCCGACTCGTTTGATGCCCTGCTCGGCGCGGTGGCGGCGAAAAAGGCGGAACTCGCCGGCGACACCGTGGCCAAGAGTTCGTTCAAGCTGCCGAAGGACCTTCAGGAGGCGGTCGACGCCAACCTGGAAACCTGGCGCAAGGCCGGCACCACACGCAAGCTGTGGCAAGGCGACGCCTCGGTCTGGACCGGCCAGGACGAAAACAAGTGGCTGAACTGGCTCAGCGTCATCGGCGAGCGCACGGCCGGGATCGACGAGCTGACTGCGTTCCAGGACGAGGTCAAGGCCAAGGGCTTCAGCCACGTGCTGCTGCTCGGGATGGGCGGGTCGAGCCTCGGGCCGGAGGTGCTGGCGGAAACCTTCGGTCAGCGTGCCGGATTCCCCGAACTGCACGTGCTCGACAGCACCGACCCGCAGCAGGTGAAGACGTTCGAGAACAAGGTCGACCTAGCCAAGACCTTGGTGATCGTCAGCTCCAAGTCCGGCGGCACGCTGGAGCCGAACATCCTCAAGGCGTACTTCTTCGACAAGGTGCAGCAGGCTCTCGACCAGGCAGGCGGTGGCAAGGCGGGCGAACAGTTCGTCGCCGTCACCGATCCTGGCTCGCACATGGAGGAGGTGGCGAAGAACGACGGGTTCTGGCGCATCTTCCACGGCGACAAGGCCATCGGCGGCCGCTACTCGGTGTTGTCAAACTTCGGCCTGGTGCCGGCCGCCGCGATTGGCCTCGACCTGTACGAGTTCCTGTCCAACGCCGACCGCATGGCCAAGGCCTGCTCGGCCGGCACGCCGCCCAACCAGAACCCCGGCGTGCTGCTGGGCACGCTGCTCGGCGTGGCGGCGGCTCACGGACGGGACAAGGTGACGATCGAGGCCTCGCCGGGCATCGCCGACCTGGGCGCCTGGCTGGAGCAGCTGCTGGCGGAGTCCACCGGCAAGGACGGCAAGGGAATAATCCCGATCGAGGGCGAGGCCCTGGCCGCGCCGTCCGTCTATGGCGACGACCGGGTGTTCGCCTACCTGCGCCTCACCGACACCCCGGACGCGACGCAGGACGCGGCGATCAAGGCGCTGGAGGAAGCCGGGCAGCCGGTGGTGACGGTCGCGCTGACTTCCAAGATGCAGATCGCGCAGGAGTTCTTCCGCTGGGAGTTCGCCACCGCGGTCGCGGGCGCCATTATCGGCATCAACGCGTTCAACCAGCCCGACGTCGAGGCGAGCAAGCTGGAAACCCGCAAGCTTACCGACACCTACAACCAGACCGGCTCGCTGCCCGCCGAAACGCCGTTCGCCACCGATGGCGACTTCGCTTTCTTCGCCGACGAGGCCAATGCCAAGGCGCTCGGCGGCGGCAACCTCGACGCGGTGCTGAAGGCGCACTTCGCCCGGGTGAAGGCAGGCGACTACGTGGCGCTGCTGGCCTATGTCGAGCGCGACCCAAAGACGATCGCCTGGATCCAACAGGCGCGTCTGGCGATCCGCGACGGCAAGCACGTGGCGACTGCGGCAGAGTTCGGCCCGCGGTTCCTCCACTCGACCGGCCAGGCTTACAAGGGCGGCCCGGACAGCGGCGTGTTCCTGCAGATCACCGCCGATGACAGCGCCGACCTGGCCGTGCCGGGCGAGAAG
>CAXSHC010000237.1:1037-4961 GCA_964236745.1 uncultured Acetobacteraceae bacterium | reverse complement strand
CTGTTGTCGCTCGTCGTGCGGGCCGAAATGGTACTGCCGTTCGTCGAAGTGCAGCCCTTCCTGCACCGCGACATTGGATCCGACATCCTGCAGCCCGTACCAGTAGACGCGCTCCACCGGCAGGTCGAGCACGTCGTTGAAATGGCCGAGCTGGGCAAACGGGTCGCGGCGCCAGGTGGAATAGCCGGCCTCGGTGATCCACAGCTCGAGGCGCGGGTTGAAGGCGTGCACGGTGTCGCGCACCGAGTTGATCAGCGCGTCCCAGCCACGCCACGATCGCGCGTCGGAGTCCCAGGTGCCGGGAAAGCCGTGCAGCCCGACCGCGTCCAGCGTGCCGAGCAGGCCGCGCTCGCCCATCAGCCGCAGCCAGTTCAGGTCGACCGGGGAGGGGCCGCCCAACAGCGCTTTCAGGCCGCGGGCGCGTATCCAGTGCGCGGCGTTGCCGGCCATTTCGGAGAACAACAGCCAGTCCTGGTCCTGCTGCCAGTCCCAGTCGAGCTGGTTGTTGGGCTCGTTCCAGATCTCCACGGTGTCGAAGCGTCCGCGATACCGGGTGAGGAGGTGGTCGATGAAGTCGGCATAGGCCTTCAACACGATCGGCGGGCCGTTGGCGCGCCCGGTGCGCGACAGGCTGGGTGGGGTGAAGTGCACGCAGGGCAGCAGCTCGACCTCGCCCGCGAGGCGAGGCACCAGCCAGTCGTACCAGTCCGCCCCGCCCTCGGCCACGTACTCGGCCCAGGAGATGTGCGTGCGCAGCCGGGAGATGCCGAGTGCCCGCAGCCGTTCCAGGCTCCATTCCACCCGCTCGTGCTCACCTGGATGGAACCATTCCACCAGCCCGAGCGGGCCGCCGCGCGCCTGGACCGGCAGCCGTGCGGGTTGCGTCGTCACGCCACCAGCCCACGCGCTTCCAGCTCGCGCCTGGCTTCCTGCACCCGGTCGGTGGCCTGCTGCCGCCGCACCCATTCCATCTGCTCAGGCAGGGCGTTGTCGAAGGTGCGCGTAGGGGAGAAGCCTAGCGTTTCGCGGGCAAGCGTGATGTCGGAAAAGCAGTGGCGGATGTCGCCGGAGCGCGCCTTGCCGACCAGTTCCGGCTCCAGGTGGGACAGGTCCATCGCCGCCGCGGCTTCACGCGCCACCTCGGCGATCGACACGTCGCGGCCGGAGCCGATGTTGAACACCCGGTTCGCCGCCGCCGGATGGTCGAGCGCCAGCAGGAACGCCTGCACCACGTCGTCCACATGAACGAAGTCGCGACGCTGCTCGCCGTCCTCAAACACCAGCGGCCGCTCGCGGTGCAGCAGCCGCGAGGCGAAGATCGCCAGCACCCCGGTGTAGGGGTTGGACAGCGCCTGGCCCGGCCCGTACACGTTGAACAGCCTAAGTGCGGTGCCCTCGATGCCGTAGGCCGGCGGGGCGCACAGGATCATGCGCTCCTGCATGTACTTGGTGATGGCGTATACCGAGGCGAGGCGGGTCTGCTTCCATTCCGGCGTGGGCGCCGGGCGCAGCGGCAGGCCGTCGGGCCCGAGCGGGTCCCAGCCGGCCCCACCCTGGCGATCCGACTCCTGTCGCACCGGGCGCATCACGTCGGGCATCACCGTGCCGTCGGTGGCGGTGTAGAGCCCTTCGCCGTACACCGACATGGAGGAAGCGACCACGACCCGCTTCACCGGGTGGTCGATCAGGGCCTGGCACAGGCAGGCGGTGCCGCCGTCGTTCACGCCGACGTAGCGCTCGATCAGGTACATGCTCTGGCCGACGCCGACGTCGGCGGCGAGATGCACCACCTTGTCGATCCCGGCCAGCGCCTCGGCGAGCCGGGCGGTGTCGCGTATGTCGGCCTGGACCAGCTCCACGTCTTCCGGTACGGATTCCGCGGTGGCGCCGAGCGGATGCACCTGCTCGATCAGGCTGTCGTAGACGCGCACCCGGTCGCCGCGCGATAGCAGCGCCCGTACCACGTGCCGCCCGATGAAGCCCGCACCGCCGGTGACCAGAACCCGTTCCGCCATGCCGTCTCGTTCCCCCAAACCTCGTGACCCTGGCGTGCATCATCATGAAGAAGAAGGCCCACGGCAACCTTTGCCGTCCGGCGGCCTCAGAAGAAGCGCAACGCTACCGTGATTGCGGCGTCCTGCGTGCTGAGGCTCAGCGCGCAGCGGTCGAACGGCAGCCCGCCCAGGCCGAGCGGCGGGTTGCGGGAAAAGCCGATGCCGTCCTCCGGGATGCCCAGGAAACTGCGACGCAGGTGGCCGGCGTCGGTGGAGTCCTGGTACGCGGCGACCGCGTAGATGCCGGGCTTGATGTCGGAAATGGTGGCGGTCACGCTGCCGGCCCGCGACGGCACCACCGCATGGTAGGCGCAGCGCTCGCCGAGGAACTCGGCGCGCTCGCACACGCCGATCCGCACGTAGCCGCGGTTGTCGTGCAGGCCGGCGACGACAACGGTCAGGCTCATCGCGCAGGCACCCGTGCCGGCCAGCGGCAGCAGGAGCAAGGCGGCCAGCAGGCGGCGGCTCACGACGAGGTTCCGCCGTTCGCCGGATAGATCCGGCCGCGCCACACCTTTGGCCGCCCGGCGCTGGCGGCGAGCAGCGCCGTCCACTGCCGCACCAGCAGCAGAAGCACGCCGACGGGATGCAGGATCGCGCCGAACAGGTCCTGCCGGAACCGCATCGCCAGCAGCAGGCGCAGCGCCGACCCGCAGCCGATCGCCGCGACCGCCGCCCCGCGCGGCCGGCGCAGCGCCAGCAGCAGGGGCAGCACGTGGCCGCCGCCCAGGAGCACGGTCCAAACGGGCAGCGCGCGCGGGGTCGCCATTCCTTCCACGGCGTTCTTGCCCAGGCCTTCCCACAGGTCGCGGGCGTTGCCGTACATCCGGCAGGTGGCAAGCGGGGTCGCGTCGAACAGGGCGGTCGGGAACCCTGCGCGCCGGAACGCGCGCGGCAGGGTGAGCCCATCATGCAGGGAAGCGCGTATCGCCTCGTGGCCGCCCATCGCGTGGTAGGCGTTTCGCCTGGCGACGAACAGCTGGCCGCAGCCAGCGGCGAAGCCCGGCTCGAGCCGGTCGCGGTCGAGCCAGATCGGCCGGTAGCCCAGCAGCAGCAGGTGGATCAAAGGTAGCAGCAGCCGTTCCGACCAGGTTTCCGTGAGCTGTCGCGGCACGCCGCTGGCGAGGCCCAGTTCCGGGCCCGCCTGCATCGCCCCGGCGAGCCGCGACAGCGCGTCCGGCAGGAGGCGCACGTCCGCATCGACAAACACCAGCAGCTCGTGTCGCGCCGCCCGGCCCAGCCGCGCGCAGGCGTATTGCTTGCCCGACCATCCCGGCGGCAGCACGCCGTCGCCCGCGATCACGCGCAGGCGCGGATCGTCGATCGCGGCCAGGATGGAGGCGGTGGCGTCGGTGGAGCCGTCGTCCAGCACCAGCAGCTCCAGCTCGACGTCCTGATTCCGCAGCACGCAGTTCACCGCGTCGGCGATGTTGGCGGCCTCGTTGCGGGCCGGGATCAGCACCGACACGGATGGCCGGCCGGCAGCGGGACGCGGCGCCCGCAGCAGGCGCAGGTTGACGACCGCCACCGCCAGCGGAAGAACGGACAGGCCGAGCGCGGTCCAGCCGGCGATGCGTGCCGCCTTCACGCTTCCTCGCCCGTCACGCTTCTTCGCCATGCGCCGCGACGAAGCGCCGCCCAGACAGCAGCGCCCGCAGCCGGCGCCACCCGTCGTAAACTCCGCCGACCCCGACCCGGCCGCGCACCAGCCGGGTGAAGCGCAGGGGGTCGCGCGCCTGCGAGTCCGCCGCCAGCGCGTCCATGGTCGCGGTCAACGCTTGTTCCAGCCGGGGGGTCCACTCGGCGGCGCGCACCGTCCGGTCGGCGGCGATCGGGGTGCCGAAGCGAAGCAGCAGCTCCGGCCGGCTTT
>CAXSHC010000237.1:0-1027 GCA_964236745.1 uncultured Acetobacteraceae bacterium | reverse complement strand
CAGAACACGTATTCGATCGCCAGCGGCAGCAGCAGCGCGTCCGGCGCCAGTGACGCGAGGTGGGCGATGCCGGGCCGCAGCCGCACCGGGCGCAGGCGCGGGTCGGTGAAGGCGCCTTCCGCCGTCACCCAGAGCACTGCCCGGCCGCCGGCGCCGCGGCACTCGCCCAGCACCCGTTTGGCCACCGACAGGAAGCGGCGGGCGCCGACCGCGCTGTGCAGGTCGATGCCGAAGATGCCCAGCCGGGCCATGAAGCCGTAGCGCCCGAGGGATTCCTGGTCCATCGGGCCGAAGCCGGGCCGGCCGCGGAAGCGGAGGTCGGCTAGCAGGATAAAGGTGGCCGGGTCCCACCAGGACGGATGGTTGCTGAACACGATGATCGGCCGGTCGCGCGGCAGCGAGTCGGTGTCGAGCCCGGACAGCCGGATGGCGCGAAACCGCCGCCCGGCCCACCAGCGCAGGTAGAACGCGAACAACCGGAACAGCGGCTCCGAACGCGTCGCGATCGGGTCGGGCGCGCTCAGGCGCTGAGCCTCGGCTCCACGGTGTTGCGCCGGGCATCGTTGTCCAGGCTGTCGGCGGCGATCCAGCCCGACATCATCACCATCGGCATGCCGGGCCCGGGATGGGCGGCCCCACCGGCGAGATACAGTCCAGGCAGGTCGCGCGACCGGTTGCCGGGCTTGAAGGCGCCCATGAAGCGGCCGTGGCTGGCGAGGCCGTAGATCGCGCCGTCCAGCACCCGGTAGCGCTCGTGGATGTCGGCCGGAGTCAGCACGCGCTCGGTGCGGATGCGGGATTCGAGGTCCTTGAGCCCGGCGGTACGGGCGAGCTTATCCAGGATCACCTTGCGGTAGCCGGGTAGCATGGCGTTCCAGTCGTGGTGCGGCCGCAGGTAGGGTGTGTGCACCAGCACGTAGAGCGCCTCGCCGCCCGGCGGCGCCACGCCCGGCTCGGTACGGGCGGGGGCGGCGATGTAGCAGGTCGGGTCCGGCGCCGGCTCACCCTTCTTATAGATGAAGTCGAA
>CAXSHC010000236.1:0-5004 GCA_964236745.1 uncultured Acetobacteraceae bacterium | reverse complement strand
CCAGGCTGGAATGCCTGTCGTCGCGTTGCAAAGCCCGTCTCGCACCCGTCGACGCATGGACCTGGCGCTGCGCCGCAGCCCCGGCGGCGGGGTCACGATCGGGCTGCATGAGCGCGGCGCGGAAGCGGTGATCGCGCTCGATACCTGCCACATACTCCATCCCACCTTGTTCGCGCTGATCGACGCGGTCCGGCCGACGCTGGTCAGCCTGCAGGGCCTGCGCCGGATGGGCTCGCTTTCCGTGAACCTGCTCGACAGCGGCCCGGACCTGCTGCTTGCCACCGACGCCCCCTTGCTGCCGCGCGACCGCGCCCTGCTGGCAGAATTCGCCGTTCTCCACGGCGTGCCGCGCATCGCTTGGCAACCGGAAGGGCCGCGGGACGGAGCGGAAGCGTTGCCGGAAATCGTTTGCGGCGTGTCGCCCGTTCGGCACCGCCTTGCTGGAACCGATGTCTCGCCGCCGCCCGGCGCATTCCTGCAGGCGACGCGCGAAGGTGAAACGGCCATCGTGCAAGCGGTGCTGGACGGCTTGCCGGAAAAGATGCCGCGCGGTGCCCGCGTGGTGGAGCTGTTCGCTGGCTGCGGCACCATAGGCCTCGCGGTCGCGGCGCGGGCGCATGTGTCGGCCTACGAGGGCCATGCCGCAACGGTGGCGGCACTCCGCACTGCCGGTTCCGGCCTGCGCATCAAGGCGCACCAGCGCGACCTGAACCGGCAGCCCTTATCGGCGAAGGAGCTTGCGGGATCGAACGCCATCGTGCTGGACCCGCCGCATGCTGGCGCCCCCGTCCAGATGCGCGAGATCGCGGCCTCGGCGGTGCCACGCATCGTTTATGTCAGCTGCAACCCGGCAGCGCTGGCGCAGGACACCAGGCTGCTGGCTACGGCAGGCTACCGGCTGGCGCAGTATCAGGTGATCGACCAGTTCCTGTGGTCGGCGCGGGTTGAAAGCGTATGCGTGTTCGACAAGCCGGCGACGGTGCGGCGCGGGCCCATGCCCAGGCCGCCACGCTGACCGGCTCCGGTCAAACGTGAAAGCTCTCGCCGCAGCCGCAACGGCCCTTCTCGTTCGGATTGACGAATACGAAGCCAGCCGACAGGTCCCGCACTTCGTAATCCATTGTGGTGCCGATCAGGAAAAGCGACGCCTTGCGGTCCACCAGCACGGTCAGGCCGCGATCGGTCACCACCTCGTCGGCCGGACCCGCCGCCTCGACCCAGTTCATGTCGTAGGACAGGCCGGAGCAACCCTTGGTGCCGACGCTGATGCGCAGCGTCTGCCCCGCATGGGCAGTGTCGTAGAGCGTGCGCAGCCGCTCCGCCGCCCGTTCGGACAACGACATCAACGGCGGCAGCGCACGCCGCTTCGGCGTCGCGGCCATGGTTTCGGTCCGGGTCGTGCTCATGATGGCTTCCGCTCAGAACATGTTCAGCGAGAGACGGGCGTCCTCGCTCATCCGGCTGGCATCCCAGGCCGGCTCCCACACCGTCTCGACCTCGCAGGCCGTCACGCCGGGGATGGTCAGTACGGCGTCACGCACCTGCACCGGCAGCTCCTGCGCGCTGGGGCAGCCGGGCGCGGTCAGCGTCATCTCGACCTTGACCCGGCCATCCTCGTGCAGGTCGATCGCATAGATCAGGCCGAGCTCGTAGATGTTCACCGGGATCTCCGGGTCATACACGCTGGCGATCGCGCTGATCACGTCGTCCTCGCTGACCGGCGCCAGCGCCTCGCCGTCCGGTGTCCAGCTTGATACCGAGGCCGGGACCGCCACCTCCACGGCCGGGGTGGCAAGCGAAAAGTTGGGCAGCCGACGCGCTGATGGGTCGGTTTCCTGCCGGGACTGGTCGGGTTCCATCATGCGTCCTCGCCGGATGTGAGCGCGGCCAGCAAGGCCGACCACGGCAGGATCGCGCATTTCCGGCGCGACCGATATCCATGTAGCTCGCCGAACGCGTTCAGCAAGCCGAGCTGCTCGCGCGTGTCCAGGTCGAGCGCCGCGTCGCCTTCCTGCAGCAAGCGCTGGAACCGGGCGAACGCGGCTTCGGCCTCGACATGGGTGGCGTCCTGCACCGCCTCCACCATCAGGTCGGCGGCGGCGGCGCAGATGGCGCAACCGCGCGTGTGGTGCCGCACCACCACCATCCGGCCGGCCGGATCGCGGCGCAGGGAAACACGCACCGTGTCGCCACAAAGCGGGTTGGTGCCGTCGGCAGTCCCGTCGGCAGCCTCGACCGTGCCGGCATGCAGCGGCCGGCGGGCACGCTCGACCACCAGCTGCTGGTAGATCGAGGCTTCTGCCCCCACCGCCGCCTCAGACAAGAAAGCTCCTGATGCGCTCCAGCGTTTCGGCCAGCACGTCGATCTCGTGCGTGGTGGTGTAGATGCCGAAGCTCGCCCGCGCCGTGCTGGTGATGCCGAAGCGGCGCATCAGCGGCTCGGCGCAGTGGGTGCCGGCGCGCACGGCGATGCCGTTCTGGTCCAGCAGGGTGGCGATGTCGTGCGCATGCGCGCCGTCCATGGTGAAGGAGATCACGCCGCCGCGGCTGCCCGCCTGCCCCACCACGCGCAGGCCCTCAATGGCGCCGAGGCGGGCAAGCGCGTGCTCCGTCAGGGCTGCCTCGTGTGCCTGGATCGTTGCCATGCCGATCGCCTGCACGTAATCGATCGCGGCACCCAGCCCGATCACCTCAACGATCGGCGGGGTGCCGGCCTCGAACTTGTGCGGCACCTCGGCCCAGGTCGAGCGCTCGAAGCTCACCGAGCCGATCATGTCGCCGCCGCCCATGAAGGGCGGCATTGCTTCCAGCAGCGCGTGACGCGCCCAGAGCACGCCAATTCCGGTGGGGCCGTAAAGCTTGTGGCCGGTGAACACGTAGAAGTCGGCGCCGATCGCCTGCACGTCGACCGGCCGGTGCACCGCCGCCTGACTGCCGTCCAGCAGCAGCAACGCGCCAGCCGCATGCGCCAGCTCGGCGATCCGCGCGGCGGGCGTGATGGTGCCGAGCACGTTGGACATATGGGTGACCGACACCAGCCCCACCCTGCCATCCGCCAGCAGCGCTTCCAGCGCGTCGAGGTCGAGCTCGCCCCGATCGTTCACCGGCGCCACGCGCAACTCGATGCCGCGCCGGTCGCGAAGCATCTGCCACGGCACGATGTTGGCGTGGTGCTCCATCTCCGAGATCAGCACCGCCTGATCCGGCCGCAGCAGCGCGCCGTAGCTGTGCGCGACCAAGTTGATGGCCCCGGTGGAACTGCCGGTGAACACGATCTCCTCGCGCGAGCCGGCGTTCAGCAGCGCCGCCACCTTGTCGCGCACGCCCTCGTACACGTCGCTGGTGCGCTCGCTCATCCAATGCAGGCCGCGATGCACGTTGGCGTACTGGTGGCGCATGGTGTGCGTCATCGCGTCGATTACCGCGTTCGGCTTCTGTGCCGAGGCGGCGCTGTCCAGAAACACGAACGGCTTGCCGCGCACGGTTTCCGACAGGATCGGGAAGTCCGCCCGCAGGTGCGACAGATCGGGCGTCAGGGAACTGAGCGCGTTCATGCGGTTCGGCCTTCCCACCAGGCGGCGACGGCGCGGTCCAGCACCGCGCGTGCGGTCTCGTCCTCGACCAGGGCCAGCGCGTCGTCCAGGAACGCACGCACCAGGATCGCGCGCGCTTCCACCAGCGGCACGCCGCGGGAGCGCATGTAGAACAGCTGCTCCTCGTCCAGCGCACCGGCGGTGGCGCCATGGCTGCACTTCACGTCGTCGGCGTAGATCTCGAGCTCGGGCTTGGTGTCGATCTCGGCCTGCTCGGACAACAGCAACGCCTGATTCATCTGGTAACCGTCGGTCTTCTGCGCCACACGCGCCACCACGATCTTGCCCTGGAACACGCCACGCGAACGGCCGGTCAGCACGTTCTTGACCGTTTGCCGCGAGTTGCAGGCCGGCGCGTCGTGCGCGATCACGCTGGTCAAATCCGCGACCTGCGCGTCAGCCAACAATTGCGCGCCGTTCACGTGCACGATGGCGTGCGGGCCGGCCAGGGTGGCGTGCACCTCGTGCCGCGCCAGTGCAGCACCCAGCGCTAGGTTGAAGCCGTCATAGGCCGAGCGTTCGGCCAGATGCGCGCGCACGGTGGAGAACGACAGCGCGTTCGGCGCGTCCCCCTGCAGCCGCACGTGCGACACGTGGGCACCGGCGGCGATCTCGAACGCGAACACCCCTTCGTTCAGGTAGTCGCCCTCACCGCCGGCGATCTCCAGCAACGAAAGCCGCGCGCCGTCTTCCAACACCACCCGGTGATGCAGGTGCGCGCCCGCGTTGCCGCGTGCCAGCGTTACCAGCAGCAGACGACCGGCATCCAGCCCCACCGGCACGCGGATGACGGCACCGTCCCGCGCCAGCAGGGCGTTCAGCGCCATCATCGGGTGCGCCACCGGCGCGTCGACAGCAATCCCCTCGAAACCGGCGCAGCCATAGCCCTGCGGCAACCGGCTCAGCGTGGTGGACAGCAGGCCGTCGACGAACACCAGCCGCGGCAACGCGTCCGCACCCTCCGCTTCCAGGCCGGCCCGTTCCAGCACGCGCCGGAGTAGTGCCGCGGCGTCGGGCGGTGCAGCCACCTCATCGAACCGGCCTTCCCACAACCGGCGCAGGTCGGTGTACTTCCACGCCTCGGCGCTGCGCTGCGGCAGCCCATGGCGTTCCAGGGAGGCCGCCGCGCGCGCGCGCGCCTGCGGGTCGCCAGGCAGCTGGCCGCGGACCGCCTCGTAGCGGCGCAGAAAGGCCGCCGCACTCCCCGCTGCCACGACCGGACGGGCTTCAGCCAGAACGACGTTCACGCCGCCTCCGCCAGGAAGCCGGCATAGCCCTGCGCTTCGAGCTGGTGCGCCAGTTCCGGGCCGCCGGAGCGCAGGATGCGCCCGCGCGCCATCACGTGCACGCGGTCCGGCACCAGGTAGTCCAGCAGGCGCTGGTGATGGGTGATGACCAGCGCGGAAAAGTT
>CAXSHC010000235.1:0-5030 GCA_964236745.1 uncultured Acetobacteraceae bacterium | reverse complement strand
TGGAAAACGATCGAGTTACCGCACACCCCTTCCGCGTCGGGGCAAGTGTCTCGAGGTGGAGGCAGGGCCGGCCACGCAGCTCGTGGATGATGCGCTCGCCGACGACCGTCAGAGCTCCGCGGGCCGGCCGGGGATCGAGGTTGCGAACGTCAGCGACCGTCGCACAGCCAAGCCCTCGGAGCTTCGCCGCCGACGCCGCAGCCGCGGCCGCGCTTCCCGCCACGCCCGGATCAGGCGGCGCAGCGTGGCGGGCAGCACCAGCGGCATGTCGCCCAGGCACACCAGCGCCGCGTCCCATTCGTCCCGTTCCGCCCGCGCGATGCCGCAGCGCAGGCTGGCGGCCAATCCTTCCGCGTGGTCGGGGGCGTGCACCCAGTCGGTTCCGGGACAAGCCTTGCGCAGGCGCTCGGCGTCGTGCCCCAGCACCAGCAGCACGGCGTCGGCGCCGCACGCTCCCGCCGCATCGAGCGTGCAGGCGATCATGGTTCGCCCGGACAGATCGCGGGTCAGCAGCTTGTCGGAGGGCAGGGCGCGTCGTCCGGCACCCCCGGCCAGCACCAGCGCGCCGACCCGGTTGCTCATTCTCCCCAGCCGCGACGCGCCCCTAGCGACGCGTGGCGTCGCACGGCGACGATCTCAGCCAGGATCGACAGCGCGATCTCGGCCGCCCCGATCGCCCCGATTGGGAGCCCGACCGGGCCGCGCACGCGGTCCAGCGCGCTTTCGTCCAGTCCTGCTGCGCGCATGCGGTCACGTCGCGACCTTTGTGTTTTCCGCGATCCCAGCGCCCCGACATAGAAGGCAGGACTGGCCAGGGCGAGCTCCAGCGCCGGATCGTCCAGCTTCGGGTCGTGCGTCAGCGTCACCACCGCGCTGTGCCGGTCGATCCCGAGCCCGCGCAGCGCCTCGTCCGGCCAAAGCGTCACCAGCTCGGTGCCGGGAAACCGCTCGACGGTGGCAAAGCCCTGGCGCGGGTCGATCACCGTCACCGACAGGCCGACGGTGCGCGCCAGCGGCACCAGCGCTTGTGCCACGTGCACCGCGCCGATCAGCAGCAGGCGCGGCGGCGGAGCGTGCACGTGCAGGAACCAGGACTCCGTTCCGAGCACGACTTCCTGGCTGCGTTCCTCGGCCGCCGCCGCGGCAGCGGCGGCCGGCAGCCCGTCCGGCATCGCGGCCGACACGTCCGGAACCAGGGCTTCCCCCTCCTGGCGCAGCAGCACCTGCGCTCCGTCCGGCAGCCGGGTCGCCAGCAACGCGAGCTGACGGCGCTTTGTCGCCTCGATCAGCCGCGCCAGGACGTCCGGCGTCACTGCTTGTGGTCGCCCAGCGGCTCGACGAACACGCTGATGCTGCCGCCGCAGGTCAGGCCCACCGACCAAGCGCTGTCGTCGCTGACGCCATACGACAGCAGGCGCGGCAGCCCGTCCCGGATGGTTTCCAGCGCCGCCTCGACCACGTCGCCTTCCACGCAGCCGCTGCTGACTGAGCCCGCGATCCGGCCCTCGGCGCTGATCGCCATGCGGCTGCCGACCGGGCGTGGCGAGCTGCCCCAGGTCGTGGTCACGGTCGCCAGCGCCACCGCCTCGCCCTGCGCACGCCATCGCGCGGCGTGGAGCAGCGGGTCGTCGAGCGGTGCGTCCTGTGAGGAAGCATGCTGGAGTTCGGTGTGCTGAAGGGTGGGCAATTGGAAATCGGTCATTGGCTCGGTCCGGACGGGACAGGGGTGCGATCTGGAAGGGGGACGCCGCGAAGGCCATAACGGTTTGCACCAAGCCCGTTCCCGGCCCGACCCCAAGGAGTGCCGACCGATGCCGTCGCCCAAGCTCGAGATCGTCGTCGTCACCCCGTTCCAGCAGAACTGCCAGATCCTGTGGGACGGCGGCAGCGGACGCGGCGTGGTGGTGGATCCCGGCGGCGACGTGCCGTTGATCCTGAACCGGCTGGGCGAGCTCGGCGTGACCGTGGAGGCGATCCTGCTCACCCATGGCCACCTCGACCACGCCGGCGGCGCCGCGGCGCTGCGCGATGCCCTGCCTCCCGCGTCCGGGGTGCCAGTGCCGGTGATCGGTCCGGACCGGCGCGACGCGTTCCTGCTTGCCGGCATCACGGCACAAGCCCAGGCGATGGGGATCACCGACATGCAGGACGTGGCGCCCGATCGCTATGTGGAGGAAGGCGAAACCCTGTCGTTCGCCGGTTGTCGGCTCAAGGTGCTGCACGTTCCGGGGCATACGCCGGGGCATGTCGTCTTCATCGAGGAGGCAATGCGCTTCGGCCTGGTCGGGGACACCTTGTTCCGCGGCTCGGTCGGTCGCACCGATTTCCCGTATTGCGACGAGGCGGCGCTGATGGCCGGGATCAGGACGAAGCTGCTCGGCCTGGGCGACGACCTTGCCATCGTTCCCGGTCACGGC
This sequence comes from uncultured Acetobacteraceae bacterium, assembly GCA_964236745.1. Lineage (GTDB taxonomy): Bacteria > Pseudomonadota > Alphaproteobacteria > Acetobacterales > Acetobacteraceae > Lichenicola. The sequence continues at coordinate 2,613 of CAXSHC010000235.1, read as the reverse complement.
GCCGGCTCCACCATCGGCCAGGAGCGGCGCACCAATCCCTTCCTGTCGTGACGCCGTGCCGCACCGGCGGCTTGCAACATGGCCCTGGCGGGGGTCCTGTGCGGCCGGAGATCCGGTCAACTGGGCCGGACGGTTGCGGAGTTCCTCCATGATGCCCGTTCGTCCCAATGCCACGATGGCAGTCCTGCTGGCATCCTTGTTGTCGCTGTCCGGCGTCAACGTGGCCGCCGCCCAGGACTCCGAGCCGACCGCGGCCCAGCCGACGCTGAAGCAGGACCATCTTTCGGTCGTGGGTCAGGACGGGACGCGGCACGACTTCAAGGTCGAACTCGCGCGAACGCCGCGGCAGCAGGAGGTCGGGCTGATGTTTCGCACCAACATCCCGGCCGACAGCGGCATGCTGTTCGTGTGGCCGGAACCGCAGCAGAGCGCCATGTGGATGAAGCACTGCCCGGTGCCGGAAGACATGGTGTTCATCGACACCGGCAACCGCATCATGCACATCGCCGAGAACACGGTGCCCTACAGCCTTGCCAACGTGGACAGCCACGGCGTCGCCAAAGCGACGCTGGAGCTTCAGGGCGGAATCACCGCCAAGCTCGGGATCAGGGTCGGCGACTTGGTGCAGGGTCCGGGGCTGGGCGCACCCGGCAAATCCTAGCCTTCGAGTCAGGACAAATCAGGTATCACACCAGGGGTGTGGCCGGAGCGCCGGTTGCTCCGGCCCGATGGTTGGGAAGCCAGCCGTTCAGGCCGCGCGCTGGCCCGAGCCGTCGCCGTCGCGCATCTCGCCGGTCGGCTCCTGCACGTGCGCCTCGAGGAACCAGAGCTGCTTGTCGATCGCCCGGCTGACTTCGGTCAGCAGATCGGCGGTATCCGGATCACCCGCCTCGTCGGTCTCGTCGATGTTCTCGCGCACCGAATTGCCGAATGTCGAGTAGCGGTCGATCAGCGCCGACAAGTGGTCGGCGATCCGGTAGATGTCGGTCGGATACGGCGCCAGCTGGCTGTTCGCGGTGATGGTCTGGGTGGTGCCGAACGCGGTGCCGCCCAGGGCCGTGATCCGTTCCGCCATCTTGTCGTTCAGGTCGTCCTGTTCGGTGCGGAACCCGTCCAGCATCAGGTGGACGCCGATGAACTGCGGGCCCTTCAGGTTCCAGTGCGCCTGCTTGGTGATGAGCGACAGGTCCAGCCCGTCTGCCAGGCGCTTGTTCAGCACGTCGATGGCGACGCTGCGGGCATTGGATTCGAGCTTGGTGCGGGTCGGATGCAGCCGCTGCTTGGTGGCCATGGATGGAGCCTCTCGTATCTGAAACCAGGGAAGGATCGGATGCCGGGTGCGCGACCACGTCGTTGATCCGGCATCGGGTTGCGGGAGAACGCGGTTGTCCGGGGATGGTTCGGCACGGCGCGCGCGGGCACGGGCCCTTGTTCTTGCGTCTGGGTGCCCGGCCGGCCACAAGCGGCGAACCAAGGATCGCGCGAAGGACGGCCATGACGGTTCTGGTGACGGGAGCGGCCGGCTTCATCGGACACCACGTGGCGCTGGCGCTGCTGGACGCCGGCGAGCAGGTGGTCGGCCTCGACAACCTAAACGACTACTACGATCCGGGCCTGAAGCGGGCACGGTGCGCGCGCTTGGCCGGCCGTGCCGGCTACCGGTTCGTCGAGGCCGACATCGCCGACCGCGACGCGATGGCCGCGATGGTCGCGGCCGAGCCTGACATCACGCGCATCGTCCACCTCGCCGCCCAGGCCGGCGTGCGGCATTCCATGGTCGATCCTTACGTCTATGTGCAGGCGAACGTGCTCGGGCACGTGACCCTGCTGGAGGCGGCCCGCCGCCTCCGCCGGCTCGAACACCTGGTGTTCGCCTCCTCGTCCTCGGTCTACGGGCTGAACGACAGCCTGCCGTTCCGCGAGAACGATCGCACCGATCGCCCGAACTCGCTCTACGCCGCGACCAAGCGTTCCGGCGAACTGATCTCGCACGCCTACGGCCATCTCTACGGCATGCCGCAGACGGGCCTGCGCTTCTTCACCGTGTATGGGCCCTGGGGGCGCCCGGACATGGCCTATTACGGCTTTGCCCGCGCAATCACCGAAGGCCGGCCGGTGACGCTTTACGAAGGCGAGGGCTTGTCGCGCGACTTCACCTTCATCGACGACGTCGTCGACGGCGTGCTGCGCGTGCTGGAGTTGCCGCCCGATCCTGCGACGGAACGGGTGCGCATCCTGAACCTGGGGAACCGCCGCAGCGAGCGCGTGTCCCGCATGGTCGAGCTTCTGGAGCAGGCGCTGGAGCGCCGGGCAGAAATCCGGATGGTGCCGAGGCCGGCTGCCGACCTGATGGCGACCTGGGCTGCGGTCGACGCGGCGCAGGAACTGGCGGGTTGGTTGCCGCGCACGCCGCTTGATGTCGGGATCCCGCGGTTCGTATCCTGGTTCCGGGCCTACCATGGGCTTTCCTGAGCCTTGTCTGCTGGGGTCGGTCCGTGCGGACATGGGGAGAAGGAAAATCCTCTTCCGGTCATTCCCACACTTGACGCATTGGTGTGTGGGGCCTAAATCCCCGTTCGCCGCGCTGACCTAGGTTTGGGGTTGTTCTCCATC
>CAXSHC010000234.1:3873-5047 GCA_964236745.1 uncultured Acetobacteraceae bacterium | reverse complement strand
GGCATCTCGGTGATCGCGTCGTATCGCGGCGGCTACAACTTCGAGGCGATCGGCTTGTCGCGGGCATTGGTGGCGGAGTTCTTCCCCGGCATGCCGTCGCGCATCTCCGGCATCGGCCTGTCTGGCCTCGCGCGCAACGTTCTGGGCTTCCATCGCCGTGCCTGGGACGAGGACGCGGTGGTGCTTCCCGTGGGCGGGCTCTACAAGCTTCGCCGTCGCGGCGAGGTGCACGCCTTCGATGGCGGGCTGATCCACACCCTGCAGAGCGCTGTCGCCAGCGACAGCTTCACCACCTATCGCCGCTATGCCGACGCTGTGCGCCGGCAGCCACCGGTGGCGCTGCGCGACCTGCTCGACTTCCGTGAGGGACGCAGCGCGATCCCGGTTGAGGACGTGGAAAGCATCACCGAGATCAGGAAGCGCCTGCTGGCACCCGGCATCTCGCTGGAGCGCTCAGCCCGGAAGCGCACGAAACGCTGTCGATCGCGATGAACCGGATCGGCGCCAAGTCGGATTCCGGCGAGGGCGGCGAGGACCCGTCGCGCTCGCGTCCGCGCCCGAACGGCGACAACGCGTCGTCGGCGATCAAGCAGGTGGGCTCGGGTCGGTTCGGCGTCACCGCGCAATACTTGAACGATTGCCGCGAGATCGAGATCAAGATGGCGCAAGGAGCGAAGCCCGGCGAGGGCGGCCAGCTCCCGGGCTTCAAGGTCACCGGCCTGATCGCCAAGCTGCGCCACTCCACGCCCGGCGTGACGCTGATCTCGCCTCCGCCACACCACGACATCTATTCGATCGAGGATCTGGCGCAGCTCATCTACGACCTCAAGCAGATCAACCCGGACGCCACCGTGACGGTGAAGCTGGTGGCGCGCTCGGGCATCGGCACCATCGCCGCCGGCGTCGCCAAGGCCAAGGCGGACTGCATCCTGATCTCGGGCCACAGCGGCGGCACCGGGGCCAGCCCGCAAAGTTCGGTGAAGTACGCAGGCCTGCCCTGGGAGATGGGGCTGGCGGAAGCGCACCAGGTGCTGATGCTGAACCGGCTGCGGCATCGGGTGAAGCTGCGCACCGATGGCGGCCTCAAGACTGGCCGCGACGTGGTGATCGCCGCCATGCTGGGGGCGGAGGAGGTCGGCATCGGCACGGCGAGCCTGGTCGCCATGGGCTGCAT